>NZ_CABSQF010000003.1:0-231666 GCF_902479695.1 uncultured Phyllobacterium sp.
CATAAATATTTTTTACCCCCTGTTCCACGCGGGGGCGGCTTCGTTGCTCCCGTTTTGCGTCCCACACAAAAAGGGGTGGGGGGGGGAGAGGGAATCCAACCCCTCGTAGCCAGTTGGGAAGGCTGCCTTCCTCCATTTAAACCCCCCCCGCCTATGCCCGCGGACTTGCCTCGGGGCAGATAACCGGAATGAAAAGCAGCCGGGATCGATAGTCAACCGGATTCGCACATCACCCTGCAAACAGCATGTATATCAGCTACGGCGCATGCGGCCGGCGATGGCGACAATGCCAAGGCCGATCCAGCCCAGCACCGCAATGAGCAGAAGCGGCGCGGCCGGGATCATCAGCCAGCCCAGCACGCCCATGGTGTAAAGCGTATCGCCAATATCAATGCCGGCCAGCAGACACGGGTGAACACTGTTCTCATCCACCGTGCAGCCAAGCGTATTGGCGATCGCATAGGTCACCAGGACCGACAACAGCGGCAATAGCGCAATGAACGTCAGAATGGCGAGCACGACAGCTGCCGCACGCCGTTTCGAGCCGGTTTTCCGAGGCATCGCAAACCTCCAATCCTGCATGACAAATCCCAGGAATACATCTAGGCCCGTCAAATCGGCGTCTTGTCAATCAACCGCGGTTCACGACCGGAAATGTTTGGAGAGTTTCAGGCCCTGCGCCTGATAATTCGAGCCGAGGTCGGTGCCATAAAGGGCCTTGGGCCGCTCCAGCATATGTTCATAGATCAGGCGGCCGACGATCTGGCCATGCTCGAGAATGAACGGCACCTCGTGGCTGCGCACTTCAAGTACCGCGCGGCTGCCGGTTCCGCCTGCGGCGGTGTGCCCGAAACCCGGATCGAAGAACCCGGCATAGTGCACGCGGAATTCGCCGACCAGCGGATCGAACGGCGTCATCTCCGCCGCATAAAGCGGAGGAACATGCACGGCTTCACGCGACACGAGAATGTAGAATTCATCGGGATCGAGCACCAGTTCGCGTGCGCCGCGATCATGGATCGGCTCCCAGAAATCGAAGAGGTCATGCGCCCCGCGCTTGTCGACATCCACCACGCCCGTGTGGTGCTTGCCGCGATAACCGACGAGGCCGTTGGCATCGCCGGTCAGATCGATGGACAAGGCAATGCCGCCGCCCGATATGTTAGGCGTGTCCGACGCCACGAGCGTCTCGCTTGCATGCAGTGCGGTCAGTTCCGTCTCGTCGAGCTGTGCCCGCCCGGTGCGGAAGCGTATCTGCGAGAGACGCGATCCTGCCCGCGCGACAATCGGGAAGGTACGCGGGCTGACTTCGAGATAGATGGGGCCATTATATCCCGCCGGCACCTTGTCGAATTCCTGTGCCCCGTCAACAATGACGCGAGTGAAAATATCAAGACGCCCGGTCGAACTCTTGGGATTGGCCGATGCCGAAACCCCGGCGGGCAGCGCCAGGCTTTCCAGCAGCGGGACGATATAGACACAGCCGGTTTCCAGCACGGCACCGTGACTGAGGTCGATCTCGTGCAGCTTGAGTTTTTCCAGCTTGTTGATGACGGGGGTTCCGGGCCCCGGCATGAAACTGGCGCGCACGCGATAGGCTTTCGTGCCCAGGCGCAGGTCCAGGCTGGCAGGCTGGATCTGATCAGCGTCGAAATCACGCTCGGTTTTCAGTGCACCGGCCTGATGCAATGCCCTGATGCCGCTATCTGCCAGAATGCCCGCTTCACGTATACTCATATCGACCGCCGAAACCTCATATAATTTCCCAAAAGCTTTAGCGTCTCACCCGATTGACGCAAGCCGCCAAGAGGATTAAAGCAATTTTATCCCGTGGTGATTTGGCCGGCCGGCTTGCAGCCACGTTAAACAATTTGCTAAAAGAGGCCCGGTCTCGTCCGGCCTTTTTGCGATTCCCGCAAGGCCGGTTTTTTATTGGCCAGATTCTGGCAGATTGAGAAGACGATGACCACAACCCGTAAGCTGCGCCCCGCGACACAACTCGTTCATGCCGGAACCTTGCGCTCCGGTTTCGGTGAAACATCGGAAGCCCTCTTCCTCACCCAGGGCTTTGTCTATGACACGGCGGAAGCTGCCGAATCCCGCTTCAAAGGCGAAGAACCCGGCTTCATCTATTCACGCTACGCCAATCCGACAACCGACATGTTCGAAAAGCGCATGTGCGCGCTTGAGGGCGCGGAAGATGCGCGCGCAACGGCTTCGGGAATGGCTGCGGTTGCGGCGGCAATCCTGTGTCAGGTCAAGGCCGGAGACCACGTTCTGGCAGCGCGCGCCCTGTTCGGCTCGTGCCGCTACATCATCGAGACGCTCCTGCCGAAATATGGCGTGGACTTCACCCTGATCGACGGCTCCAAGGCCGAGAACTGGGAAAAGGCCATCCGCCCGAACACCAAGGCGCTGTTCCTGGAAAGCCCGACCAACCCAACACTCGAGATCGTCGATATTGCCGCGGTGGCCAAGGTCGCCAATTCCGTCGGCGCCAAACTGATCGTCGACAATGTGTTTGCGACCCCGCTGTTCCAGAAGCCGCTGGAACTTGGCGCCCACATCGTCGTCTATTCGGCCACCAAGCACATTGAAGGCCAGGGACGCTGTCTTGGCGGCGTCATCCTTTCCGACAAGAAGTGGATTGACGAAAACCTCCACGAATATTTCCGCCACACCGGCCCGGGCCTCAGCCCCTTCAATTCCTGGATCATGTTGAAGGGTCTTGAAACCCTGCCTGTCCGCGTCCGCCAGCAAACCGAAAGTGCGGCGAAAATTGCCGACTTCCTCGCGGACCATCCAGCAGTTTCCAGGGTTATTTACCCCGGCCGTGCGGATCACCCGCAGGCGGACATCATCGCCAAACAGATGACCGGTGGTTCCACGCTCGTGGCCTTTGAACTCAAGGACGGCAAGAAGGCGGCCTTTGATTGCGAGAACGGACTGGAAGTGGTGCGAATTTCCAACAATCTTGGAGATTCGAAGAGTCTCATCACACACCCCGCGACAACCACGCACAAAAACCTTACAGATGAAGCGCGTGCAGAACTTGGCATTTCGGACGGGCTGTTGCGCCTGTCGGTTGGCCTGGAAGATGCCGACGATCTGATCGAGGATTTCGATGCTGCCCTCAAGGCAGCCAAGTAAGATAGAACCAATCCCGCACTGAAACCAATTTCAGTGCGGGAACGGTATATTTAAGTATAAACGTTGCAGAATGTTGGCTATTCACATTAAATTTAATCATCTTTATGTATTGTAATGGTTGACGAGACGGCCACGACCCGCAATATCATTGATAAGACAAGGTTTATCATGTATCGCGCAGTCACTCAGAATATTGAAGTAATCGTAGAGCCATTCTATCTGGAGGAGCAGTCCAATCCGGAAGAAAACAGATATGTCTGGGGATACCGGATTACAATCGCCAATGAATCCGACGGCACCGTCCGGCTTCGGGCACGCTATTGGAAAATCACCGATGGGAACGGCCAGATCGAAGAGATTCGCGGCCCGGGTGTCATCGGTGAACAGCCGGTGCTCAATCCCGGAGACTCGTTCCAGTATTCCTCAGGCTGCCCGCTGACAACGACATCCGGTGTGATGGTTGGCCGTTATTCCATGGAAAGCGAAACCGGAAACTTGTTCGATATCGAGATACCGGCTTTTTCGCTTGATTTGCCGGATCAATTGCGGACATTGAATTAATTCTCGACCGGACTGTTGCCTTTGCAGAGCGCAATCGTTGCAAGCGCCATTTTGATCACATGCATGAGTACACGCCCTGATGACCAGCCAAACTGAAATGCCGTACCTGAAGGCGCTTGCCTGCTCCGTCGTTACCTTTGCCATTGGTGTCGGCGCACTTTTTATGGGCTATGCCCTGCCAAGCATTCAGGCCGGCAAGGCCGGCATGCCGGAACTTCTGGCGCTGGCGCTTGTGCCGGGCCTTGTCGTCGGCCTCTTCGCCAAACGTTCGGCGAAGCCGTGGCCGTTGTGGCTGATCATCGGTGCGTTCCTGATTGTCCTGGTTGCCGTCACCGCTGCCCACGAGGCGCTGGTATCCTGGCGGATCGCCAACGGGCTGCTGAAATAACAATTCACGTGCAGCGCTTGTGACGTCGCATTACGCCTTCTTGACGAATTCCGTTTTCAGAACCAGGCCTTTGACCTGTTTGGTGTTGCACTCGACTTCACCCTCGCGGCCGTTCAGGCGGATATTCTTGACGAGCGTGCCCCGCTTGATCGTCTCTGACGTTCCCTTGACTTTCAGATCCTTGATCAAGGTGACGGAATCGCCGTCCTGAAGCTCATTTCCGTTGCTGTCGCGTACGTCCACAGGGGGCAATCCTCGTTTGGATGATCAGTTTTTTGGCAGGAATTCCGCGGGGTCAAACTCGTAATGGGTCGAGCAGAACTCGCAGGTCACGCTGATCTTGCCATCTTCGATGCTGTCCGTGATCTCTTCGGCGGTAAATCCGGAAAGGACGCCTGCAATCTTGTCACGCGAGCAGGAACAATCGTCGTTCACCGGCACGGCGTCGAATACGCGGACGCCGCGTTCATGGAACAGGCGGTACAACAGCCGTTCGGCACCCACCTGCGGATCGGTCAGTTCCGAACTCTCGATGGTCGCAACCAGAGCCTTTACTTCAGCCCAATCATCGTCCTCTTCAATATCGTCCTCATCCTCGTCGGTATCCGGCGCATCGCCCGCAGGCAGATCACGCTGGCGGATGCGCAACTCGGATTCCGGCAGGAACTGCACGATCAGCCCTCCGGCGCGCCATTGCTCGACGGGTTTGCCATCCTCGCCGCGTTCTATGAGCTTGGCGACGGACAGGCGGATATCGGTCGGAATCTGCTCCGACTGGCGGAAATAGGTCTTGGCTATTTCCTCCAGGTTGGAACCGTCGAGTGCAACGATGCCTTGATAGCGCTGGGTGTACTCGCCCTGATCAACCGTCAGCGCCAGCGTTCCCGTCCCCATCAACTGCTCCGGCGAAAGCCGGTGCGCGGCGATCGCCTCGGCCAGCCGGTCTTCGTCATAGCGGGCATAGGCGCGCACCGAATTCGGCGTGCGGAAATCAACCACCAGCATGTCGACAGGCCCATCGGACTGCGACTGGAAAATGAACTTGCCGTCGAATTTCAGTGACGTTCCCAAGAGCACGGTCAGGACAATCGCTTCGGCCAAGAGCTTTGCAACCGGCTCCGGGTAGTCGTGCCGGCTGAGAATATCGTCCAGTGCCGCACCCAATTGCACGGCGCGGCCGCGGGCATCGAGTGTCTCGACTTGAAACGGCACAACCGCATCATCCCCGGCGAAGACGTATTCGTCGGAGCGCTTGGTGATGTCAGGCATATCAGACACGCGGGCGACCTCCTTCGAGACACCAGGCTAGAATGGCTTTTTGTGCATGCAACCGGTTTTCGGCTTCATCGAAAACGACCGAGTGCGGCCCGTCAATAACGGAATCCGTTACTTCTTCGCCGCGATGGGCAGGCAGGCAGTGCATGAACAGGGCATCGGGATGCGCGTGCTTTATCAGGGCATCATTGACCTGATAGGGCATGAACACATTGTGACCGCGCGCACGGCCTTCCTGTCCCATCGAAACCCATGTATCGGTGACGATGCAGTCAACGCCCTCGACAGCCGCGATAGGATCGGACGTCAGCTTGACATTGCCGCCGGCGCTCTTGGCCCAGGCGAGATATTTGCTCTCGGGCTCGCTGCCTTCCGGCGTGGCAATATTCAGGTTGAAATCAAAGCGCGCAGCCGCTTCGACGAGCGAATGCAGCACATTGTTGCCATCGCCTGTCCAGGCAAACGTCTTACCCCTGACCGGACCGCGATGCTCTTCGAACGTCATGATATCGGCCATGATCTGGCATGGATGCGTGTCGTCCGTCAGGGCATTGATGACGGGAACCGTGGCGTTCTCAGCCATTTCGATCAGCCGGTCATGGGTCGTCGTGCGCATCATGATGATATCGACGTAGCGCGAAAGCACCTTTGCCGTATCCGCAATGGTCTCGCTGCGGCCGAGCTGCATTTCGGAACCGGTGAGCATGATGGTTTCGCCGCCCAGCTGGCGCATGCCGACATCGAAGGACACACGGGTCCGCGTCGAAGGCTTGTCGAAAATCATCGCAAGCACCTTGCCTGCAAAGGGCTTCTCGATATTGCCTGCCTTGAGGCGGTTCTTGCGCGCGCGCGCATCATCAAGAATGGAACGCAACACACCGGAAGAAAGCGCCGAGATATCCGTGAAGTGACGGAGGTCCTGCTTGATTGTCATGACAGTTCCCTACGCACTCTTCTGCCGGGCCGTGACCGACAGACGTTCGGCAGCGGCTTCAATCCGGGAAAGGGCCTCACGGGCCTCTTCTTCGGTCACGACCAAAGGCGGCAGCAACCGAATGACGTTGTCGCCGGCACCAACGGTGAGCAGGTGTTCGTCACGCAGGGCCTGAACGAGCGCTGTATTGGGAACAACACTCTTGATGCCCATCAACAGGCCGCGGCCGCGTACTTCCGCAATGACCTCGGGATAGCGATCGGAGATCGAGGCAAGGCCCTGCTTCATGAAGAGGGCGACCTGCTGCACATGCTCGAAAAAGCCGTCGGCGAGAATGACATCAAGTACGGCATTGCCGACGGCCATGGCGAGCGGATTGCCGCCATAGGTCGTGCCATGCACGCCGGCTGTCATGCCCTTGGCTGCCTCGACCGTTGCGAGACAGGCGCCAAGCGGGAAACCGCCGCCGATGCCCTTGGCGACAGCCATGATATCGGGCGTGATACCCGACCACTCATAGGCAAAGAACTTGCCCGTGCGTCCGACACCCGACTGAACTTCATCGAGGATCAGCAGCAGGCCGTTCTCGTCGCAAATCTTGCGCAGACGGCGCAAATCCTCATCCGGCACGGGACGCACACCGCCCTCGCCCTGGATCGGTTCAATCAGGATGGCAGCGGTCTGGGGACCAATGGCCGCCTTCAATGCCTTCTCGTCACCAAAGGGCACCTGATCGAAGCCCGAGACTTTGGGGCCGAAGCCTTCGAGATACTTTTCCTGGCCGCCGGCAGCGATCGTCGCCAGCGTCCGGCCATGGAACGCGCCTTCGAACGTGATGATATGAAACCGTTCCGGGTGACCGTTGACATAGTGATAGCGCCGCGCGGTCTTGATCGCGCATTCCAGCGCTTCCGCCCCGGAATTGGTGAAAAACACCTTGTCGGCAAACGTGTTGTCCACGAGACGCTGACCAAGACGCCTTTGCCCCGGAATTTCATAAATATTGGACAGATGCCAGAGCTTGTCAGCCTGGGTCTTCAGGGTTTCGACGAGATGCGGATGCGAATAACCCAGCGAATTGACGGCAATGCCGGCAGCGAAATCCAGATAGCGTTCACCGCTCTCGGTCGTCAGCCAAACACCGTCTCCTCGCTCAAAGCGCAGATCCGCACGAGCAAAAGTGTCGTATAGCGGTTGCGCGTTTGCGTCCGTCATGTCGTTTCGGGCCTCCAATACCCTGTTTTGATCTGCTGTTTGCTAAGAAGAAACCGGCAGCGATGAAATCAAAAAGCCGCCCACAAGGGCGGCCTGACGCTGGTAATATCATCATTCAATCCGCAATTGTCAAATGAACACTTCAAAAACATAGCCGCGACAGTGCGTCCGCGCGAGGCGGTCTTTCCATAAGGTTTTCAAATCTGTAGCCAAGCGACCATACGGAAAGCGACATGATCTGCAAGAAATGTCATTTATGCCGCGTTTTCTCGCGCAAGTTGGGGAAAACCCAAAAAAGCAAGCCGCTTCCCACGCCCGACTCTTGTCACAGAGTCATCGCATATTGTAGCTTGAGAAACGGAATAGCTAGATTTCGTGCGGCGGACCTCGTCACCTGGATAGATATAGTATCTGCAATCTGGAGCAATCCAGATGTGAGGGAAGGATTCAGCCTAGAGTCCGCACAATACGGAGCCAAGGAAGATGAACTGGACAGATGAGCGCGTAGAACAGCTGAAGAAGCTTTGGGCCGAAGGTCTGAGCGCAAGCCAGATCGCAGCACAGCTGGGTGGCGTCAGCCGCAATGCGGTCATCGGCAAGGTGCACCGCCTGAAACTGTCAGGCCGCGGCAAGACCACATCGACCCAGACACGCAGCAAGAAAGTCAACACGACCGCTTCAGCCGGACATCGCAGCAGCGTCAGCACGTCGGCGCAGATGACGAGCCGTGTTGTGACCAAGAGCGTTGGCGCAACAGCGCTGCAGCAGGAATATTTCGTCGACACGGTTACGCAGACCGTGATGAAGCCCTCGACGGATGTCGTGGTGCCGATCTCGCGGCGTCTCGAACTGGTGCAGCTCAGCGAGCGCACCTGCAAGTGGCCGATGGGCGATCCGTTGCAGCCTGATTTTCACTTCTGCGGAAATGATGTCGGCGAAGGCGGCCCGTACTGCACCTATCATGCCCGCCTGGCCTATCAGCCGGCGTCCGATCGCCGCCGCGCTCGGTAATCTGCAAGGCACATAGATAGGGAAAGGCGCCGTCAGGCGCCTTTTTTATTGGCGTCAAGCCTTGGCTTTCTGCGGACCGAAGGCAACCGTGAACGATGAGCCCTCGCCAACGCGGGAGCGAACCACAAGCCGGGCCCGGTGCCGCGTAAGGATGTGCTTGACGATTGCCAGACCGAGACCCGTGCCTTTCTGGGCCCGGCTGGTCTCGATATTGACGCGATAAAAGCGCTCGGTCAGCCGCGGTATATGTTCTTCCGGTATGCCAGGGCCAAAATCCTGAATAGTGGCTTTGATCCCCTCGCCATTGTTTTTGAGCTCGACAACCACCTTCTTGCCGGACTGGCCGTATTTGCAGGCGTTCTCCAGAAGATTCTGGAAAACCTGCGTCAGTTCATCCCGATCGCCGAGGACCATGACCGGCCCGGGATCGATATGGCGTTCGATTTCAATGTCGAGGTGCGTGGCGAGCGGGCGGAGAGTGTCCACCACATGATTGAGAACGATCGTCAGGTCCACCTGGTCCTTCACCGCGATATGGGCCTTCATTTCGATGCGCGACAGGGACAGAAGATCATCGATGAGCCGTGCCATGCGCTCAGCCTGCTTCTGCATGATCTCCAGAAAATTGTCGCGGGCAACGGCGTCGTTGCGCGCGGGACCGCGCAGCGTTTCAATGAAACCGCTGAGTGACGCCAGTGGCGTGCGCAATTCATGGCTGGCATTGGCGATGAAGTCCGAGCGCATGCGCTCCAGACGATGCGCCTCGGTCAGATCGCGGAATGACAGGAGATACTGGCGGTCGGAACCGCCCTGGTCCAGACGCAGCACTGTGGCGCGATACCAGCGTTCAACCGGGACACGCTCGGAATAATCAATCGATCCGGCCTGCGCATCCGACATGACCGACTGGACCAGCGTCTGCATCTCCGGTGCGCGGAAATGCAGGAGCAGCGTACCGCCGCGCGCCAGAGGCCCGAAAGCGCCGTTGGCCGCCGGATTGACATAAAGAATTGTCCCTTCGTGATCAAAGATGATCAGGGGATCGGGCAATTGCGCCGCAAGCTGCTGACCGGACAGGCGGAAGATCGCCGGATCGCTGACCGGCTGTGCACGGGTGGTGTCGTCGCTGCGCGGGATGCTTGCCGACAAGGCGACCACGCCCAGGAGCAGAAGCATCAGAATGGCAAAGCTCAGCCACCAGGACACGCCGGAATTCAGAACGAGAGCGGTGAGAAAGGCAGCGGCACCAAGAATATAGCGCGCGCGAATGATCCGCTGCATCGCCCTTTGCCGCAAACCGCGGCTTTCCTGCCCTGAACCGAATATGCTCATGCGTTCAACTCCCTGCCCTGCCATGCTTGTCATCGACACTGGACGCCACAACGCTGTCCCAATAACATGGCTTCATGTCAATTGAGGGAGACTGTCTTGGCCAAAAATTCGAAAGAGAAATCCGACCAGCCGCATGTCGGTAAGACAACGCTTAAACTCAGGATCGATGGGAAGAAGCGGAGTTTCGATATCGACGATGCCAAACTGCCGGACTGGATTGACGACGGCGCCCTTGCGTCCGGTGACTTTCCCTACACGGATAAAATGAACAGGGCCGAATACGAAAAAACACTCGAACAGCTGCAGATTGAACTGGTCAAAATGCAGAGCTGGCTGCAGGAAACCGGCGGCCGCGTGATAACCGTCTTCGAAGGGCGCGATGCAGCCGGCAAGGGCGGAACGATCTTTACCTTGCGCCAGTACATGAACCCACGCAATGCGCGCAACGTTGCCCTGCCCAAGCCCACGGAAACCGAAGGCGGGCAATGGTACTATCAGCGCTACGTCTCGCATTTTCCGACGAGGGGCGAATTCGTCACGTTTGACCGCTCCTGGTACAATCGCGGTGGTGTCGAACCCGTCATGGGTTTCTGTACGCCGGAACAGCATGAATCGTTCCTCGAGGAAACACCCGGCTTCGAACGCATGATCGTTGCCGACGGTATCTTCTTCTTCAAGTTCTGGCTCAATATCGGCCAGATCATGCAGTTGAAACGTTTTCACGATCGACGCCACAGCCCGTTGAAGAACTGGAAGTTCTCGCCGATGGATATTGCCGGTGCCGAAAAATGGGATGACTACACCAACGCCCGGAACGAAATGATGGCCCGGACCCATACGGCCCATGCGCCGTGGACCGTGGTGCGCTCCAATGACAAGCGCCGCGCCCGCATCGCCGTTATCCGCCGGGTTTTGCTGAGCTTGCCCTACAAGGGCCGGGATGTCGGGGTGATCGGCAATGAAGACGCTCTGATCATTGGTTCCGGTCCGGGGTTTCTTGAGTAGATTGTGCGGGCCGATGCGGCGTTTTCTCCCATAGGAAAGGCCGCGTGTTCAACTGCCCCAAAGCACGCCATGCCGCCAGGGACATGAGCAACCAGTAGAGCGGTATCCATGGCAGGATCCTGCCGGGCATTCCCTTGCCCGCCAGCGCGCGCTGCCCCAGCCGGTGGAACGAGAGATACCCCATCACGATATTGATGAGATCGATGCAGAGAATATCCCGATGCAGGGCAAAGACATCGCTTCCGGAAAGCCAGCACAAGGTGACCGAGAGCATAAACAGCAGCGTGACGGGATAAAGCAGGGATGAAACGATCATCCCCACCGCCAGAAGGTGATAGACGACGAAGCGCAGAATGCCCAACTGGACGAGAAGGGTAAACGGCTGGCGCATCTGCACAAGCCACGTCTGCATCCAGCCCTTGAACCAGCGCGTTCGCTGGCGAAACCAGATGCCGATTTCAGTTGGCGCATCTTCGATCGTCGCGCGTTCGATCATATCCGTCCGATACCCCAGACGCGCCAAACGGGTTCCGAGTTCCGCGTCCTCCGTGACGTTGTGCGGATCCCACCCTCCGATGGCGGTCAGGCAATCGGAACGAAAATGATTGGAGCTGCCGCCAAGGGGCAAGACCAGCCCGCGATGCGCGAGCCACGGCAGGAAGCTCTGGAAGTGCGCCGCATATTCGAAGGCGAACAGACGCGCGACCAGACTTTCATGGGCATTGGCGACCGTCAACGGAGCCTGGAGGCAGCCGAGTTTTTCATCGGCGCGCTGGAAGCGTTGAAAGGCTTCCAGCAACTGGTCTGGGTGGGGGCGATCCTCTGCATCGTAGACCACGACAAACGCTCCCTTCGACAGCAGGAGCCCGTAATTGAGCGCCTTTGGCTTCGTCCGCGGGCCATATCCGGATACGGAAATGATATCGAAGGACTGAGGCAGCCCCTGGCGCCTCAATGCGGCGAGTGTCGCCGCGTCATCCCCTTCGCAGAGGAAGAGAACCTGAAGCTTTGAACGCGGCCAGTTCAACGCCAGTATGGCTCTGACGAGCTGCGGAACAATGTCTGCTTCCTGATACAGTGCAATCATAACCGTGTAGATCGGAAGCTCTGCAGGATTTATTGCCAGCAGGGGTAACGGATTGTCGCCACGCGCATTTTTGCATGCCACGAGGCGCAGCAGGACACAGGCAAGAAAGAACAGCGAGAGGATGACATGCGCACCCTTCCAGCTCAGTTGCTGCTTCTCAAAGGCGCCCAGCAGCAGACAGCTTGCCAATATGCCGATCAGGATGCCTTGCTGGCCTGTCAGGACAGTTTTGGCCGAGTATTCGCAGCGGGAGTCTTCGATCATTCTTGCGGCTCTATCGGCGAGCAGATGCTGATGCCCGGCCCTGAGAAGCTCGCGCACCCCTGAGGGCGTGGTCACGCTCAAGCGGCCAGCCAGCTCCTTGCGGCTCGACAGATGGCGTTTGACTACGGCAATGTCGGCGATTGTCGGCGCAATATAGGTCAATGCATTGCTGTCGTGGTTGAGTGTCGTCGCAATGCGCGCGTGCGGCAGAATGGTGATATCCGGGCCCGATCGCAGAAAAATGCCGGTTGTTTGCGGTGCCGCTTCAAAAGCCAGTCCCGTTATGTCGGCGATACATTGGCCGATCAGCGCATCTTTGCCGCGAACGCTGGCGTAGAGTTCCTCGATAAAGGACGTGTTGCCGGCAATGGAATCCCTGAAGGCCCGTACGATCAGGATTTTTGCCAATCCGGCGCGGTGGAGACGCGCGGCCAGAGCCACTTCGATGTCTCGATGCAGCATCTTCCCTCTACCGAGAGCCTGATCTTTGAATATTATCGATCGTCAAGGCGCGTGTTTTCTGTAGAGGGAACGCCAACAGCATGAACTCAACTCACAATTCATAATTGAAAATAAAATTCGGAACAATTTATAGCGTTATAAGCGAAGAATAATATTGTTACGTCTCTTTATACCAATGGCAATTCTTCATAAGTCGAAGAACGGCACCTATTGCAGCCCATCACTCCGTGCAGCGGCACAGGACGGCCATCAAACCTGTCATGTCAGGATCACCCATGCTACTCTTCGGGCAAATCACATGGGCATCTCAAATCGAATGCATATCCGCACAATCGTTTTTTGCACGGCAGTTTTCCTTGGGGCGGGATTGTCACAATTCAGTGCAGCATCGGATTTCCCGCACTATTGGGATGGCCGGGAACATGTTGCCAAGCCAAATCTTTCGACGGTCGAGCGCATCCGGTTTGTGACCACGGTGGATTACCCTCCGTTCAATTTCATCGACGCCAGCGGACGGATATCCGGTTTCAACATCGATCTGGTGCGGGCCATTTGCAGCGAATTGAATGTGACCGCGATTTGCCAGATCGAAGCGCGTCCGTGGAATGAACTTCAGCAGACCGTGGAAAACGGCGAAGCCGAGGCCATTATCGCCGGATTGAAGCCGACGACACAATTGCGTGAAAAGTTTGCATTCACCGCCCCCTACATGCGGCTGCCTGCCCGTTTCGTCACCCTGAAGGAAACGACGCTGGAGGAACCTCTGGCAGACAAGCTCGAGAAGAAAGTGGTTGGCGTCGTGGACGGGTCGGTGCATCAGGCGATTTTCGCCGATTACTTCCCCGGGGACAGATGGGTCGGCTACCCCACACGCGCCCTGATGCTGAAGGATTTGCGTGACAAGAAAATCGATGCGGTTTTTGGAGACGGATCCGACCTGTCGTTCTGGATCGGCAGCCCGGAAGCGCAGAATTGCTGCACATTTTCCGGCGGGCCTTATATCGCACCACAGTTTCTGGGCGACGGCATGATGATTGCCGCAACCGCGAAGAACACAGATCTCGTCGATGCCTTCAATTTTGCATTGAAATCCATGGAGGAAAAGGGCACGACCTCCGAACTCTATCTACGGTACTTCCCCGTCGATTTTTATTGAAACCGCATGCAAAAGCCTTGTGAGACGCCGTGGCAATTGACGCGGCGAAGCTGCCGCCATAGTGTCCGCGCGCTTCACCACATGGCAGGAAAACAGGAAACCAAGAATGACTTCGCGCCCCAACACCCAAATCGAACTGACCCCCGAGCTGATCGCGGCGGCAGCAGAGGCCAAAGCATGGCCCTTCGAAGAGGCGCAGAAGATCATCAAACGCTATGAAAAGTCCGGCTATCCCGACTCGATCCTGTTCGAGACAGGATACGGCCCGTCCGGCCTGCCGCATATCGGCACGTTCGGCGAAGTCGCGCGCACGTCGATGGTCCGCCACGCCTTTCGTGTCCTGACGAAGGACAGCGTCAAGACAAAGATCCTTTGCTTCTCGGACGACATGGACGGATTGCGCAAGGTTCCGGACAATGTGCCGAACCGGGAGATGATGGCTTCGCATCTGGGCAAGCCGCTCAGCCGCATTCCCGACCCGTTCTCCAACGAGTATCCATCGTTTGGTGCGGCCAACAATGCGCGGCTGCGGGCGTTTCTCGACCGTTTCGGTTTCGACTACGAATTTGCCTCGGCAACGGACTATTACGCTTCCGGCCGGTTCGATGAAACATTGCTCAAGATGCTCGCGGTCTATGACGATGTCATGAACATCATCCTGCCCACCCTAGGTGAGGAACGCCGGGCAACCTATTCGCCTTTCCTGCCCATCAGCCCGCGCACCGGCGTTGTCCTGCAGGTCCCGATGATCGCCCGCAATGTGCAGAAGGGCACCATCACCTATGAGGACCCCGATAC
Source organism: uncultured Phyllobacterium sp. (assembly GCF_902479695.1). Taxonomy (NCBI): domain Bacteria; kingdom Pseudomonadati; phylum Pseudomonadota; class Alphaproteobacteria; order Hyphomicrobiales; family Phyllobacteriaceae; genus Phyllobacterium; species uncultured Phyllobacterium sp. The sequence goes on from NZ_CABSQF010000003.1 coordinate 14,639, forward strand.
CGGCGAACACATCGAAACGGAAGTGACCGGCGGCAAGGTCAAGTGCCAGTGGAAGGCCGACTGGGCCATGCGCTGGACCGCCCTTGGCGTTGACTACGAGATGGCCGGCAAGGATCTCATCGACTCCGTGACCCTGTCGTCCAAGATCTGCCGCGCCATTGGCGGCCGGGCGCCCGAAGGCTTCAATTACGAGCTCTTCCTCGATGACAAGGGGCAAAAAATTTCCAAGTCGAAGGGCAACGGCCTGACCATCGATGACTGGTTGACCTACGCGCCGACCGAAAGTCTGGCACTTTACATGTTCCAGAAGCCGAAGACGGCGAAGAAGCTGTATTTCGACGTGATCCCGAAGGCCGTGGACGAGTATTTCACCTTCCTGTCCGCCTATCAGCGGCAGGAATGGAAGGAGCGCCTCGGCAATCCGGTCTGGCATCAGCATTACGGCAATCCGCCCGTGCTCGACATGCCGGTGCCCTTTGCCATGCTGCTCAACCTCGTCAGCGCGTCGAATGCCGAAAATGCCGATGTTCTCTGGGGGTTCATCTCCCGCTATGCGCCCGGCGTGACGCAGGAAAACAACCCGAAGTTGAACGAGCTCGTCACCTATGCGATCCGCTACTTCAACGATTTCGTCAAGCCGACCAAGAAGTTCCGCCCCGCGGACGACGTTGAGCTTGCGGCGTTGAAGGGCATTGATGCGCAGCTTGCCACCTTGCCGGCGGATGCGGATGGCAATGCCATCCAGAACGCCATGCTGGACGTTGCCCGTGGCATCGAACGCTATCAGGATCACACCAAGAAGAGCCCCGAAGGCGGGCCCGGCGTATCGGTGTCGTTCTTCCAGATGCTCTATGAAGTGCTGATCGGACAGGAACGCGGGCCGCGGTTCGGTTCCTTCGTCGCGCTTTACGGCATCGCCGAAACGCGGGCCCTCATTAAAAAGGCGTTGATGGGCCAACTGGCATAGTTGCTCCATATCTGGAGCGAAATCGAGGGAGGACGGAATGATTGACCATATCGGAGTGAATGTCAGCAATTTCGACGAGAGCAAAAAGTTCTACCAGAAAGCCCTCGCGGCCATTGGCTATGAATTGATCCTCGAGTTCCCGGCATCCGTGACCGGGAGTGCCGACGTTGCCGGCTTTGGCGAAGGCGGCAAGCCCGATTTCTGGATCGCCAGCGGCATCGCGAACAATCCACCGGCGCACGTTGCATTTCGTGTCAACACGCGCGCACTCGTCGATGCCTTTCACAAGGCAGCCCTGGAAGCTGGCGGCAACGACAATGGCCAGCCAGGACTGCGCCCCCATTACCATCCGGACTATTATGGCGCCTTCGTGCGTGATCCGGACAACCACAATATCGAGGCCGTCTGCCACGAAGGCTGACACCTCAAACCTTTCTACTCCGGCTTTGGCGGGAACGGCGCATCCGGAGCGGGTACAGCCAGCGGTGCCGGCTGTGGTTCTGCCGATGGCAGCGGCAGGTCGCCGGCGGCAACGGGAGATGGCAAGTCGCTGGCGGCCGGAAGCGATGGTGGCGGGCTGCCGAAAATGCCGAGTTTTGCCTCCTGCGCCTTTTTCATATTATCGGCCAGGGGCGAGCCGTCACTGGCTCTCGCCCAGCCATTGTCAACAAGCCATGCGGCCAGATCGGTCGTACCAAGCTTGCACTGGGTGGCAACGAGCGCGTCCGGAGGAAGGTCGGGAACATTGCATTCTATGGCGCGCGAACGCAGCCAGTTGCGAAAGGCAGTGCGCGCCGCCGTGCCGCATGGCCAGGACGTCCCGCCATCGACAGCGCATGTTTCTTCCGGCGGCACGACATTGATCCCCTCGATGGCGATCCTGTAGCCTGAGACATCCACGGTTCCCGCGGCCGTCGCTACCGCGCGGTAAAGCAGTTTGGGCCGTGCCGTCGTATCGACAGGCACGGGAGGCGGAGGGGGTGCAGGCGGGGTCGCGTGGCCCATGTCACTCAAGGGTTGGCGTGGTTCGATACGCTGCAACGGCCCGGATTCCTTGCCGGTCATCGAAAATCCATCCGGATCGACCTGCCGCGCGGCAGTGGCGGGTTTGGCTGGGGGGGGTGGCGATTTCGGCCGGTTGCGGCGGTGTGTCCGGCGCGGCCCCACCTGTATCAGCCGGCACCTGAAAGTTTTCGGGGGCAATCGTCACGTCCTGCCCGCTTACCCCTACCGCTGGCAGTCCGATATAGAACGGGGAAACAAAGACATAGGCCAGACAAAGTCCGACCAGAATGGTCAGAACGTAAAGCGGCATCCGGCGCATGGGAAATGGCTCCCTGTTATTGGCTGGCCCACAGGATTCGGGCGATCCAGTCGATATGAACCGCATCAAACGTCCGGTTGGCATGCTCCGGATTCATCGATTGCAGTTCAATGGTGCGCGGGGTCTGGCGCGTCAGAATCTTCGCCATGACCTCGCCTTCCTTCGTGCGGACAACGACGCGGTCGCCGCGGCGCACCGGAGCGCCCGGGGCGACTATGATCGTATCGCCGTCGCGATAAAGCGGCAGCATGGAATCCCCGGAAACCTCCAGCGCATAGACCGCTTCTCCGGAACCAACGGGAAACTCAACCACGTCCCAGCCCTGGCCGACCGGGAATCCCCCATCGTCGAAGAAGCCGCCGGCGCCCGCCTGGGCAAACCCCAGAAGCGGTACGGACCGTATGGCACCCATGCCGGCCCTCGTACCCTTGCCGCCGACAACCAGCGTCATGAATTCATCGAGCGAAGCGCCCGTCGCTTCCATGATCTTGGCCAGCGACTCCGTCGACGGCCAGCGGGCACGACCATCGACCGCATAACGTTTGGATTTGTTGAACGTGGTGGGATCAAGCCCGGCGCGCTTCGCCAGTCCCGAAACGGAAAGCGAATGACGTTCCGCCAGCGCATCGATGGCCGCCCAGATACGGTCATGTGAGAACATGGGACTCTTCCAGATAAAGGAAAAAATACCTTCACTAAAGTTTTAGGAGGGAATTGGGGAAAAGTCGAGATAAAACGCGGAAAACTTTCTTATAATGCGAGAGGACCCGTGCGTGGTTCGACAAGCTCACCATGAGGGAGGGCGAGGATTGCAGGGAGCTATATTCTGCAACGTTTGCGATTAGCCTTGCAGCCAAATCACTCCCCTCATGGTGAGCTTGTCGAACCACGCACCAACAGCAATGAGGGGATCAGCAAGTGATCCCCTCATATCTCAGTCAGGCAGCCTTTTTCTTCTTGGCTTCAACCGGATAGGGATTGAAGCGTTCATAGAAGGTGTCACCCTTCTCGGCCATGTCGAGCAACAGCTTCGGCGCCTTGAACTGGGCACCGTATTTGCGCTGCAGGCCTTTGGCGATTTCCACGAACTTCGCCGCGCCGATGCCATCGATATAGGACAGCGTTCCGCCCGTATAAGGCGCGAAACCGAAGGCCAGGATCGAGCCGACATCCGCTTCGCGCGGATCGGTGACAATCCCCTCTTCCATGACGCGCGCCGCTTCCAGCGCGATGGTGAAGAGGAAACGCTGCTTGAGCACTTCCACATCGATCTTGTCGGCGTCCTGCTGCGGATAGAGCGTCTTCAATTCCGGCCACAGATGCTTTTTGGCCGGCTTGGCCGGATAATCATAGAAGCCCTTGCCGTTCTTGCGGCCACGGCGGTCGTACTTGTCGACCAGCGTGTTGACCAGTTCCACATGCCGCGGATCGACGGCCTTCGGTCCGAGATCGGCAAGCGTCGCCTTGAGGATTTTCTGCGACAGATCGATGGCCGTCTCGTCATTGAGCGCGAGAGGCCCGACCGGCATGCCTGCCATGCGGGCAACATTCTCGATCATTGCAGGCGGAACGCCTTCCACGAGCATGTTGTAGGCTTCCGACATGTAGCGCAGGACGCAGCGATTGACATAGAAACCGCGAGTATCATTGACGACAATCGGGGTTTTCTTGATCGCACGCACATAATCCAGCGCGACAGCCAGCGCCTTTTCCGATGTCTTCTTGCCGAGGATAACCTCGACAAGCATCATCTTGTCGACGGGCGAGAAGAAGTGGATGCCGATGAAGTTCTTCGGGCGCACTGATACCTTGGCAAGGCCGGTGATCGGCAGGGTCGAGGTATTGGAGGCAAACACGGCCGCAGGCTTCAGCACGGCTTCCGCCTGCTCCGTTGCCTTGCGCTTGACATCACGGTCTTCGAACACGGCTTCGATCACAAGGTCGGCACCGTCAAGCTCGGCATATTGCGTGGTGGCGGTGATCAGGCCAAGGAGCTTTTCCTTGTCTTCCGCCGTTGCCTTGCCCCGCTGGATATCCTTGGTGATCAGCTCAGCCGTATGCGCCTTGCCCTTGTCGGCGGCTTCCTGCGTCTGATCGATCAGGACAACGGGAATCCCGGCCTTGGCTGTGACAAAGGCGATACCTGCTCCCATGAAACCGGCACCGATGACACCGACCTTCTTGAACTTGGTCGGCTTGACGTCGGCCGGGCGGCGCGCCCCCTTGTTCAGTTCCTGCAGGGAAACGAACAGCGAGCGGATCATCATGCCCGCTTCCGTGCTCTGCAGGATGTTGGTGAAGTAACGCTGCTCGATCTTCAGACCGGTATCGAAGGGCACGAGAAGGCCTTCGTAGACGGATTTCAGGATCGCTGCGGCACCGGGATAATTCCCATAGGTTTCGCGGCGCAGAATAGCTGTCGCAGCCGGCCAGAGATTGGCACCCGCTGCCGAATAGATCGCACCACCGGGGAGCTTGAAACCCTTTTCATCCCATGGCTGGACTGGCTTCAAACCGGCCTTGATCATCTTCTTGGCGGTTTCGACGAGCTTCTTGGCCGGCGCGATTTCATGCACGAGGCCCATGGCCTTTGCACGCGCGGCAGTCAGGCTGGAGCCCGTCGTCATCATTTGCAGGGCGTCCTGCTGGTTGGTCAGGCGCGGAACGCGCTGCGTGCCGCCGGCACCCGGGAAAATACCGACCTTCACCTCAGGCAGGGCCATCTTCACCGATGGATCATCGGAAACAACGCGGCCATGGCAGGCCAGCGACATTTCGAATGCGCCGCCCATGCAGGTGCCGTTGATGGCCGAAACCCATGGCTTGCCCGATGTTTCGAGCTTGCGGAACAGGCCGCCCATCTTGCCTGTGTTTTCGAACAGGAGTTCGACGGCCTTCTTGGGATCCCGCGCCTTTTCCTCCTGGAACAGCTGGAACATGCGCTTGAGCATGGTGAGGTCCGCGCCGCCGGAGAAGGTATCCTTGCCGGATGTGATAACCGCACCCTTGATCGCCTCGTCCTTGGCAACGCGGTCGACGATGGCGTCGAGTTCCTTCATCACCTCTTCGGTGAAGACATTCATCGACTTGTCGGGCATATCCCAGGTGACCAGCGCAATGCCGTCCGCGTCGACGTCGAATTTGAAGTTTGTATAGCTCATCTTCTGCTCTCCCTCAGACGCGTTCGATAATCGTTGCGGTGCCCATGCCGGCACCAATGCACAGTGTGACCAAGGCCACATTCAGGTCACGGCGCTCCAGCTCGTCAAGCACCGTGCCGAGGATCATCGCACCGGTTGCCCCGAGCGGATGGCCCATGGCGATGGCACCGCCATTCACGTTGATCTTGTCGCGCGGAATGTTGAAGGCCTGCATGTAGCGCAGCACAACAGCCGCAAAGGCTTCATTCAGTTCGAACAGATCGATATCCGAAATCTTCATCTTGGCGCGCTTCAGCAGCTTTTCCGTCACATCGACCGGACCGGTCAGCATCAAGGCCGGATCGGAACCGATATTGGCAAAGGCGCGGATGCGGGCGCGCGGCTTGGCACTCAATGCCTTGCCGGCGCTTTTCGAGCCGAGCAGGACACCAGCGGCACCGTCAACGATGCCGGAGGAATTGCCGGCATGGTGTACGTGGTTGATGGTCTCAACTTCCGGATGCGCCTGAATACCAACGGCGTTGAAGCCGCCCATTTCACCCGGCATCACGAAGGAGGGATTGAGCGATGCCAGCGCCTGCATATCCGTTGCCGGACGCATGTGCTCGTCGTGATCAAGGATGGTCAGGCCGTTCTGGTCCTTGATGCTGAGAACCGAATTCTTGAAGTAGCCCTTCTTCCAGGCTTCCCCAGCGCGCTTCTGGCTTTCGACGGCATAGGCGTCGACATCATCGCGGGTAAAACCATACTTGGTGGCGATCAGATCGGCCGATACACCCTGCGGCATGAAATAGCCGGGAAGGCCCACCGACGGGTCCATGTACCAGGCACCGCCGGACATACCCATGCCGACGCGCGACATGGATTCCACGCCGCCGGCGATGACGATGTCATCGGCACCCTGCACGATCTTGGCGGCGGCAAAATTCACCGCGTCGAGGCCAGAGGCACAGAAGCGCGAAATCTGCATGCCGGGCGCCTTGAAATCATATCCGGCTTCGAAAGCCGATGAACGCGGAATGACAGCGCCGGCTTCACCGACGGGATCAACGCAGCCATAGATGATGTCGTCGACGAGTCCCGTGTCGAGACCATTGCGGTCGCGCAGCGCTTCCAGCACCTTGGCGCCGAGACGGACGGCGGGCACTTCATGCAGGCTGCCATCCTTCTTGCCCTTGCCGCGCGGCGTGCGGACGTGGTCGTAAATATATGCTTCGGCCATTTCATTCTCCCTTTTCGAACCGCACCTCAGAGGCTGCGGGCGATCAAAAGCTTCATGATTTCATTGGTTCCGCCATAGATCCGCTGGACGCGGGCATCGCGGAACATACGTGCGATCGGGTATTCGTTCATATAGCCGTAGCCGCCATGCAGCTGCAGGCATTCGTCAACGATCTTGTTCTGCAGGTCGCTCAACCAGTATTTCGCCATGGAGGCGGTGACCGGATCGAGCCCGCCATTGACGTGGCGTTCCACGCAGTGATTGTAGAAGACGCGGCCGATGGTGGCTTCCGTCTTCATCTCCGCCAGTTTGAACTGGGTATTCTGGAAGTCGATGACCGCCTTGCCGAAGGCCTTGCGCTCCTTGACATAGTCCGAGGTAATCGCGATGGCGCGCTCGGCCATGGCAATCGCGGTGCCGCCGATCTGCAGACGTTCCTGCGGCAGTTGCTGCATCAGCTGGACAAAGCCCTGACCTTCTTCGGTTCCGAGCAGGTTCGCTGTGGGCACGCGGACATTGTTGAAGAACAGTTCCGAGGTATCGTTTGATTTCAGCCCGACCTTGTCGAGGTTGCGGCCGCGCTCGAACCCTTCCTGTCCGTCCGTCTCGACCACAATGAGCGATGTGCCCTTGGCGCCCTGCGACGGGTCCGTCTTGGTCACGACGACAACCAGATTGGCGAGCTGACCATTGGTGATGAAGGTCTTCGATCCGTTGATGACGTATTGATTGCCGTCCTTCTTGGCGCTTGTCTTTACGCCCTGAAGGTCGGAACCGGCACCCGGCTCGGTCATGGCGATGGCGCCGATCAGTTCGCCGGTCGCCATCTTCGGCAGCCACTTCTTCTTCTGCTCTTCCGAACCATAATGCAGAATATAGGGAGCAACGATTGAATTGTGCAGGGCTATGCCGAAGCCATCGACACCAACATGGCTGATGGCTTCCAGGATGGCGCTTTCATGGGCATAGGTACCGCCGGCACCGCCATATTCTTCCGGCATGGAGGCGCACAGAAGCCCGTTCTCGCCGGCAAGCTCCCAGATGGAACGGTCGAAAATTTCCTGCTTCTCGAAACGGTCGTAGTGCGGCAGCACCTCGGCTTCGAGAAACTTCGAAGCCATGTCCTGCAGCATCACCACATCGTCAGTCTTCCAGTCGGGTTTTGGTACGCCCAACACGTCTTCCGGCCGAATAGACATCTCTAACCTCCCTAGAAATCACCTTTCGCTGCATATGGGAGCCTCCGCTCCCTTTTGCATCAATCAGAATGCCTCCGCCGTCAGCGTCATCATCGTGTCCGCGCCAGTCTGGATGCGGGCGAGATGCGCCGATGTTTCCGGCATGACGCGTTCCATGAAGAATTTCCCGGTGACGAGCTTGGTCTCGTAGAAATCCTTCTTCTCGGCACCTTCCGCCAGCTTCGCATGGGATGCCTTGGCAATCTGCGCCCACATGTAGCCAAGCGATACCAGACCGAAGAGATGCATGTAATCGGTCGACGCTGCCCCGGCATTGTCCGGGTTCGCCATGCCGTTCTGCATCAGCCACATCGAGGCGGCCTGCAGGTCATTGAGGCCTTTCTTCAGATGCTTGGTGAAGAAGGCGAGCTTTTCATCGCCGCGGTTCTCCTCGCAGAAATCACCGACCTCCTTGAAGAACGCCATGACGGCGCGGCCGCCATTGGCGCCGAGCTTGCGGCCGACGAGGTCGAGCGCCTGCACGCCATTGGCACCTTCATAGATCATGGCAATGCGCGCATCGCGCACATACTGGCTCATGCCGTGTTCTTCGATGTAACCGTGGCCGCCATAGACCTGCTGCGCCATGACCGCATGTTCAAAGCCCTTGTCCGTCAGGACGCCCTTGAGAACCGGGGTCATCAGGCCAAGAATATCATCGGCAATCTGCTTGTCACCCTCGTCGTCGGAACGGTGCGCGACATCCGACTTGAGCGCGGACCACAGGATGAAGGCGCGGCCCGCTTCATTGAACGACTTGATCGTCATCAGAATGCGGCGGATATCCGGATGCACGATCAGAGGATCGGCTTTCTTGTCCGGCGCCTTCGGCCCGGTCAACGAACGGCCCTGGAGACGCTCGCGCGCATATTCCACCGCGTTCTGGTAGGCGACTTCCCCGATGGACAGGCCCTGCAGGGCAACGCCGAGACGCGCCTCGTTCATCATCGTGAACATGGCGCGCAGACCCTTGTTCTCGCCGCCGATGAGGTAGCCCGTGGCTTCGTCATAGTTCATCACACAGGTCGAATTGGCGTGGATGCCCATCTTCTCTTCAATCGAGCCGCAGGATACGCCATTGCGGGTACCGGCATTGCCGCTGTCGTCGAGATTGAACTTCGGCACGATGAACAGGGAAATGCCTTTCACGCCTTCCGGCGCACCCTCGATACGGGCAAGCACCAGATGGATGATGTTTTCCGACATGTCATGCTCACCGGCGGAGATGAAAATCTTCTGGCCGGAAATCTTGTAGGAGCCATCGCCATTGGGCACAGCCTTGGTGCGCAGCAGGCCGAGATCGGTGCCGCAATGCGGCTCGGTGAGGTTCATGGTGCCGGTCCAGGTGCCATCGACCATTTTCGGCAGATAGGTCTGCTTCTGATCGTCGGTGCCATGCGTCAGGATCGCGGCAATCGCGCCCTGCGTCAGGCCGGGATACATCACCAGCGCCATATTGGCCGAGGACATGTATTCGCCAACCGCAACATGCAGCGCGTAAGGAAGACCCTGACCGCCGAATTCCGCCGGTATGGCCAGGCTCATCCAGCCGCCTTCGCGGTACTGATCGAAAGCCGCCTTGAAGCCTTTGGGTGTGGTGACCGTGCCGTCCGCATGACGCACGCAGCCTTCGTGATCACCGGACTGGTTGATCGGAAACAGCGTGTTTTCGGCCAGCTTGGCGCCTTCGCTCAGGATTGCCGCAACGATATCGGGCGATGCATCGGCGAAACCTGGCAGGTTGTTGTAGCGTTCATAGCCCAGGACATCGTTCAGAATGAAAAGCGTGTCTTCAACGGGCGCGCGATAACTCGGCATCAGTTTCCTCCAAAACATAAACGAGCAAAACGGCCCGGAGACTTCGGTGCCGTCGGATTTTCCATCTCTTTAACAAATTTTGACGTTTCCGTAAACGTCAAAATTTTGTGAAGTTTTGCTCCTGTGGATCAATCTTTCTGAATGGGATGCCCTGTTCAACGAGACGATGGCGATGAGAGATGGATTCCAGCGATTTCGGCTGGTGCCGCGTCTATGAATTACAATGCCAGCGTATCACATTTTTAACGCTTCCGGCCCATCTCTTAACCAGTTGTTTACCACGTTTCGCCAATGTCACGGTGTCGGTAAACCGTGTCTATGAGTGATTTGTTTTTCACGGCTTGTCGGACCGCATGGGGCAAACGGTCCCGGCTTTCCGGATTGGCAATGTGCAGAACGCATTCTTGAGCTTCGGAAGACCGAGACCAGACAAAGCCAGAATGGCAGGCGAACATCGCCAGCGCTTCCGGCCCTGCCCCGTGGAACAGAATTAACCCGCCGGATCACTGGCGTAAACACGGCAAAGCAGGCGTCCATGACGAACCAAAGGTCACTACTGGAACAGGTCAATGTGAACCGGTCACGCCGCGAGACCACATCGCTCGACAGTATCAACCGCACGCTCGAAGCGCTGGAAAGCCAGCTGCGCGAGACGATGGAGCCGGATTATCCGGATTTCGACCACGACCAGACGGATATTGCCGACCGCTTCGCCGCACTGGCTTCCCGCGCCGGCGCGGCATCGGCGCCGAGACACAAGCCATCCGACGATCTGCCGTCCTTTGCCAGCAAGCCCCACAACGGCAAGCACGACCTTTCGGCCATTGCGGCCAGGATCAAGCAGTTGCGCGAAGAAATGCGCGACGATGCCCGTGCACCGGCCCGGCATCATGCCGAACCGCACACGGAAACCTTGCAGCGCCTGCACCAGTCAACTGCAAGCCGCAATCTGGACGACAGGTCCGGTCGCGCGGACAATGGTCATCTGTCGATGCTGCGCGGCGATCTTGATGAATTGAAGCGCACCGTTACGACACTCGCCCGCGAAGAATCGGTCAAAAGCCTGAACAATCGCTGGGATGCGATGGACGAACGCTTCGACGCCTTCCGTCAGGATCATCCGCTGGGTGGCCGGCTCGACCAGATCCGCCAGGCAGTGGATGTATTGCCGCAATCGATTCCGCTGAAGAAGGTCGAAGACAAGCTCAAGACACTGGCAAGCGCCGTGGAGCAGATGTCGCGCACGGGAACATCAGGCGTGAATGGCGACTTCATGCGCCAGATGGACGAGCGGCTCGATGAAATCAGCCGCGCCATCGTGGCCACGGCCCGCCCTGCCCAGGCAAATCACATTGACACCGATGCGTTCGAGCGCCTTGAAGCACGCATCGCAACCCTGAGCAGCAAGGTCGAAGCGGTTGCCTACGACCGCACCTCGGACACGATCCTGCAGCGCATGGGCGAACTGGCCGAGCGCGTTGATCATCTGGCAGCGATGCGCGCAACACCAGCCATCAATCTTGACGCGCTATCCGAACAGCTGTCGTCCGTCACCCGTCATCTGGAGAATACACCGGCCTCCATCAGCATTTCTGATTTCCGCGATCTGGAAGACCGGGTCCTGCACATCATCCATCGTCTGGAAACAGCGCCCCAGCAGGCACCGGCCGCCGATCCGGCATTCATGCACCAGATCGACCAGCGCTTCGAAGAGCTGACCCGCCGCCTCGATGACCACCACATGATGGCCGAGCACAGCGACATCCGGCTGACCGACAATCTCGAAGCCCGCTTTGACGATATGGCGCGCTATATCGCCCAGAACGTGCCGCAGGTCGATGGTTCTAACGATGCCATCCGCAATCTCGAGTTGCAGATTGCCGGTCTTGCCGAGCATCTCTCGCATTCCAACGATCGTTATGCGGAATTTGCGGCCATCCCGCCGCGCCTCGACGCCATCGAGGAATCGATGGCCATGAACCGCGACTTCGTCGTGGAAGCTGCACGCCAGGCGGCATCGGAAGCCATCCGCAATTCGGCCAATTTCAGCAATGCCCATGACGGCGTCATCGCCCGCGAGCTTGCCGACGATCTGAAAACGCTGGAAAGCCTTGCCCGCAAGTCGGAAGACCGCAATTCCAAGACTTTCGAGGCCATTCATGACACGCTTTTGAAGATCGTTGACCGCCTTGGCTCCCTGGAGAACGGCGCTGTCGTCGGATCGCATGTCACGGCGGCCGCCAAAACCAAGACCGCGGTTGATGCCTATGAGGCACCATACCGCGACGCCGAGACCGCTTTTGAAGCCCCGGTCTTTTCCAAGCTGGACGATGTTCCGGCGCACATGACAATGGCCGCAGACGACGCTGACCAGCTGGAAGAGGCGGCTCCGGCGCGCAAATCCCTGCTGGGCAGCCTGACCCGCGGCATGAAATCCCGCAGCAAACAGGAACAGGCGCATCGGGAACCAACCATCGAGACAATCGGCAGCGATGAAAAGATCGACGACAAGGTCGATCTTGACGCCGAAATTCTCAACCGGCCGCTTGAACCCGGCTCGGGCATGCCGGATCTCAACTCCATCCTCAAGCGCGTGCGTGACGAACGCCGCGAGATGAACCTTGGCGGCGATACGGGCATTGGCAAGGCGGATTTCATTGCCGCAGCCCGCCGCGCCGCGCAGGCAGCGGCAGCGGAAGTCGAAAGCCAGACACGCGGTTCCAGCCGCAGGGATAGCGCGGAGGGCAAGAAGGGCAGTCTGCTGGCCCGCCAGCGCAAACCCATTCTCCTTGCCATCGGCGCCATCATGATTGCGATCGCGGGCCTGCAACTCAAAAACGCCTTCTTCAGCGGCCCCGCAGCAGTGAACGGCGATACCGGTTCCGTCGCTGCGCCGATGGTGCCGACAGTCGAACCCAAGGCGCAGGTTGCCGCATCGGCAGCTCCTGCAGCACCGGCACCGTCCACTCCTGCCCCCGCACCACAAACTTCAGCCGGAAACACCCCTAACCAGGAGCAAACCGCTGCACCGGCACCAACGCAGGAAACCGTGGGCAGCCTGATTGCCGCCCAGTCTTCCGGTACGGATGTCCCGGCATCGGCCAAGGTCGATACGAGTGTGAGCCAGATTCCTGCCATCCCCGTCGAAGCAGGTCCGGAACCGCTGCGCGAAGCGGCGGCCAGCGGCAATACCAAGGCTCTGTTTGAAATCGGCGACCGCTACATGGAAGGCCGTGGCGTCCAGAGCGATTACGCCAAGGCCGCCGAATGGTACACGCTTGCCGCCGACAAGGGCTTTGCGCCTGCACAATACCGCCTGGGGAATTTTGCCGAAAAGGGTCTCGGCGTTCCGCGCGACCTTGCCAAGGCAAAGACCTATTACCAACTGGCCGCCGAACAGGGCAATGCCAGCGCGATGCACAATCTGGCCGTGCTGTTCGCAGCCGGAGCGAATGGCGCGCCGGATAATGAATCCGCGGTCATGTGGTTTACCAAGGCGGCCGAACTCGGCGTCAAGGACAGCCAGTTCAACCTCGCCATCCTGTCGGCCAAGGGCATGGGGATGCGGCAGGATCTGGAAGAAAGCTATAAATGGTTTGCGCTTGCCGCCAATGCCGGTGACAAGGATGCCGGCCAGAAGCGCGACGAAGTGGCAAAGGCCATGACCTCCGATCAACTGACCCGGGCCCGCGAAGCCACCGCTCTGTGGAAGCCCAAACAGATGAATCCGGAAAGCAATGCCCTGAGCGTGCCGGAGGAATGGCGCGAGAGCCCGACCACCACCGGTTCGATCAACATGGAAAAAGCCGTCCGCAACATTCAGCTGATCCTCAACAAGAATGGCTATGACGCCGGCGGCTCGGACGGCAAGATGGGTACGAAAACCCGCGATGCCATCATGGCGTTCCAGAAGAGCAACGGCTTGAAGCCAACGGGCAATATCGACAAGGACCTGGTCAAGCGGCTGCTCGAAAAGAACACCTGAACCGGCCAAGGCGACTGTTGCGACACATGGGTTCGTGTTTGGGGCAACACGTTGACGCCCCAGCAGTCATTGTTTGACTTGGCGCGCGGCTGAGGGCAAGAAACTTTAACGCATTCTGTGTCAGCCTGCGCGCAGAATGCATTAAAGAATTTCTGTCATCATGGTGTGCGAACAATCGCCATAACGCCGTGATGGGTTCGGGGTCTGAATTGGGAATCTACCTGCCAATAGCCGAGATTTCGGTCAATATCTTCGTGCTGTTCGGCATGGGGGCAGCGGTTGGATTCCTGTCGGGCATGTTCGGCGTCGGCGGCGGATTTCTCATCACGCCGCTGCTGACCTTCTACAACATCCCGCCCGCCGTTGCCGTTGCCACCGGCGCGAACCAGGTCATTGCCTCGTCCTTCACGGGTGCGCTGTCGCATTTCAAGCGCGGCACGCTCGACGTCAAGCTGGGAACGCTGCTTGTCATCGGCGGCGTGGTGGGCGCGGGCGTCGGCATTTACGTCTTTGTCCTGCTGCGCGAACTCGGTCAGCTCGACCTGATCGTGTCGCTGCTCTACGTGATCTTCCTGAGCACGATCGGCGGGCTGATGCTGCTGGAAAGCGTCAGGTCCATGCGCCGGACAAGGGCCGGCCAGCTTGCCAGTCTCAAGAAACCGGGACAGCACAATTGGGTGCACCGGCTGCCCTTCAAGATGCGGTTTCGCGCCTCGAAGATCTATGTGAGCATCATCCCGATCCTGGCGCTGGGCGCGGCCATCGGCTTCCTCTCGTCGATCATGGGCGTCGGCGGCGGCTTCATCATGGTCCCCGCCATGATCTACCTTCTCAAAGTGCCGACCAATGTGGTTATCGGCACATCGCTCTACCAGATCGTTTTCGTGACGGCTTTCACCACCGTCATGCAGGCAACGACCAACCAGTCGGTCGATATCGTGCTGGCCTTTCTGCTGATGAGCGGCGGCGTCATCGGCGCGCAGTACGGCACCCGCATCGGGCAAAAACTGCGCGGCGAACAATTGCGTGCGCTGCTGGCCACGCTGGTTCTGGCGGTGGGCCTGCGCCTTGCCATCGAACTTTTTGTCACCCCCGACGATCTCTATTCGATCGCCATCGCGCTTGCTGCGCCGGGGGCATCATGAGAATTCTGGCGACCACCCTTCTTCTCATCCTGGCGTCGCTGTCCGCGGCCATGGCACAGCAGTTGCCGGGGAACAAGGAAACGATCGAGATTGGCCTGTCGACCGATACCATCGCCATCACCTCGGGCTTTCGCGGCACGGACCTGACCGTCTTCGGCGCGCTCGACAATGCCGACCCGCTGATCCAGCGGCAGGGCCGCTATGATATCGTCGTGATCCTGCAGGGGCCCGAACGCGATTTCGTCGTGCGCCGCAAGGACCGGTTTTTCGGCGTCTGGATCAATGCGGAATCGGTGTCGTTCCAGCATATTCCGGCATCCTATTCCCTGGCCTCGACGCGGAACCTTCAGGACATCGCCGTTCCCAAGACGTTTGCCCAATTGTCACTCGGCGTGAACAATATCTTTTACGAGCCCATGCCCGACGGCTTCGGCTCCAGCGCATCGCTGCGGGAATTCACCAAGGAGCTGCCAAGGCTGAAGCTCAAGCAGAACCTGTACAGCCAGCGTCCGGGTGACGTGCAGTTCCTGTCATCGACCCTGTTCCGCGCAACGCTGTCCCTGCCTGCCAATGTGCCGGTGGGCAAGCATCAGGCGCGGGCCTTTCTGTTCCGCAATGGCGAATTCCTGCGTGAAAGCTCGACCAGCCTCAATATCGTGAAAGCCGGGCTGGAATACCGCATCTACAAGGCGGCGCACGAGAACAGCCTGCTCTACGGTCTGTTTGCCGTGTTCCTGGCCGTGATTACCGGCTGGATGGGCCGCCTGATGTTCCGGAAAGACTGATCAGGCGCGCCCGGCAACGACGAGCAGCCCCTGCAGGGGCTCACCCCGGTCAAAGCGGATCGCCTCGCGCTCGATCGTTGCCGGAGCAAGGCCATGTTCGGCCAGGAGGCGGCGGACATAGTCTTCCGAATGGGTATAGCGCAGCGAGGATTGCAGGATCAGTTCGCCATCATCGGCATGGGTTTCCACCGAGAAGGCAAACAGCCCGTTGGGGCCGAGCGCGTGGACAAGACGGGCGAAGGCTCTGTCGAGATCGCCGACATAGACAAACACATCCGCCGCGATAATGAGATCGGCCGAACCCGCGGGATAATCGAGTTCGTTGACATCGCCCTTGAAGAGGCGGTCATAGACGTGCTTTTCCTCGGCCTTCTGCAGCATGGCTTCGGAGAGGTCCATGCCTGCCATATGATCCACAGCCGCCCGGAAATAGTCGCCCATCAGGCCCGTGCCGCAGCCGACATCGAGCATGGACTGATAGTGTCTTCCGGGCGCCGCCGCCTTGATGGCCTTGGCCAGCAGTTCCGGCACGCGATAGTGCAGCTTGTCCAGAAGCGCCGTCTCGAAGGTCGGGGCATAGGCATCGAACAGCGTCTCGACATAGGCCGTCGGCGGATTGTCCGGCACCACCGCATAGCCCGAGGCCGCCAGTTTCAACGTCGCGCCAAAGCGGTCGTCGGGATCGAGTTCCAGCAGGCGCCGCCACGTCTCGGCTGCGGCGTCCTCGTCACCCGCGGCTTCCTCCATTTCGCCCAGGCGATAGAGTCCGGCGGTCCATTCCGGCGTGATGTCCAGCGCCTGCCGCATCAGATCGGCGGCGGCCACGTGATCACCGGACTCGAACAGCATGTCGGCATAGGAAGCGCGGCGGTCCGCAATCAGATCACCCGAGGACAGGAACGCCCGCGCCATGCTGGTTCAGTTCGCAACCAGCACGCGGATGGAAAAGATATCGATCGCTTTCCCCGTGCGGGCAATGTCCGAGTTGATCTTGATGATACCGCCCGCACCCGGCTTCTTGCCTTCCGGGAATTGCAGTTCGAACAGATACTCGTTGCTCGCATCGGTCACGTCGTAACGCTTGCGTCCGCAATCGCCGAGGGTACCGAAATCACAGCTGACCGCCATCTGCGTCGCGGAACCGTCCTCGGCCTTGGCAATGATATCGAAGATGGCATGCTTGCCCGCCAGTTGCTGCAGAACGCCCTGCCCGACCTGGAAGCTGATATCGTCGTTCTCGCCCGGCGACTTGATGCGCACGAATTTCTGCAGATTGTCACCGGCAACGCTGGCGGTCGCCCGGCCCGCCATCGAAACGCGGGTCATGTCAGACGGGTCGAAAATTGAAATCCAGTTGCCATCCGCGGCAAGCTGTCCGCCCTTCATCGGCTCGTGGCTGCCAACGGCAGGACCGGCACTCGACGAAGGCGGCGTGCTGCCCGATGGCTTCGAATTGATCAGACCCGATGCAACAAGCCAGAGAAGGCCGATGGCTACCAGCAGGATCGCCACCATGATGACGAATTTCTTCAGGCCACGCGCCTTCTGGCGTTCGCGGGTCTTCTTGACACGCGGCTGGTTGTAGGCGGGCCGGTAATTGTCGGCGCGGCTGTTGTCCGTCGGGCCGAGGTCGGAATCCAGCGATCCGCCCATGGAGGGTTCGACGCGGCCGGATGTTGTCTGCCTGGATTCCGCGGGCCCCGCCGACATGGAAGGCTCGCGCCGTTCCGCGACGGGTTCCGGCGCAACACGCGAAGAGTCGCGCGATTCACCCTCTATGCGTGTGATCGTGGCCTTCAAATGCTCCCGGCGCTCTTCACGCTCGGCCTCATCCAGCGCGCCGTTGGCGATCAGCGAACGCTCATGCGCGGTCCAGGCTGATTCGTAAATTTTCTGACGAACGGCAGGGTTGCTCACATCCGCTTTGGCGAAAGCATTTCGGATGGCTTGTTCAATCGCTTCCAACTCGACGATTTCCCCTTCAAAGCAGCTCGTATGACCCGGGTAGGCATAGACGATTTGACTGCTTATTCAAGACTACCGCGGCGCAATGATGGCGGTTTTCGCCCGAATTGGCGCTCTATACAAAACGAATATCCCCGGCATCGAACGCGAGCGGACGGCCGGGGGATCGATATTCAGATGAAACGGCTGAGAAACGCCCGTGTGCGGGGATGCTGCGGGTTGCCGAGAACGTCTTCGGGTTTGCCCTGTTCGACGATGTAGCCGCCATCCATGAAGACCACCCGGTCAGCGGCTTCCCGGGCAAAACCGATTTCATGCGTGACCACAATCATGGTCAGCCCCTGGTCAGCCAGATCGCGCATGGTGGCCAGCACTTCACCGACCAGCTCCGGATCGAGCGCCGAGGTCGGCTCGTCGAAAAGCATCAGTTTGGGCCGGATCGCGAGGGCGCGTGCGATGGCGATGCGCTGCTGCTGGCCGCCGGACAATTGCCGGGGGTAGGCATCGGCCTTGTGGGTCAGCCCGACGCGGGCCAGCAGTTCCATGGCAAGTTCCGTGGCTTCCCTGCGGCTTTGCTTGTGCACGCCGATGGGCGCTTCGATGATGTTCTGCAGGGCGGTCATGTGCGGGTAAAGGTTGAACTGCTGGAACACCATGCCGATCTGGCGCCGCTGCACGGCGATGGCCCGCGCCGGCAGCTTGTTGAGCCGGCCATTGCGCAGGGAATAGCCAATCTGTTCCCCGGCCACGACAATCGAACCGCGGTCGATCGCCTCCAGATGGTTGATGCAGCGCAGGAACGTGGATTTGCCCGAGCCCGAAGGGCCAAGCACAACCACGACTTCGCCAGGGGCAACATCGAGGTCGATCCCCTTCAACACTTCCACGTCGCCGAAAGACTTGTGGACATTGCGGGCCCGCACCAGCGCTTCGCCCGGTTCGGTGCCATTCATGGAAAACTGCGCGGTCATTTGCTTGCCTCCTGCGCCAGGGCTGGCACTGCGGCGCTCAACGCGGCAGCGGCAACCTTGTCCTGTTTCCTGGCCGTTGAAGAACCCCGTTCGCCGCGACCGTAGTAGCGCTCGATGAAACCCTGTCCGACGTTGAGGATCGACGTGATGAACAGATACCAGATGACGGCGACCATCAGCATCGGGATGACCTCGAAGGTCCGGTTATAGACCGCCTGCACCGAATAGAGCAGATCGGCCATGGCGATGACGCTGACGAGTGACGTCGCCTTGATCATGCTGATCAGCTGATTGCCGGTCGGCGGCACGATGGAACGCATGGCCTGGGGGATGATGATGCGCCTGAGGGCGCGGGTGCGCGTCATGCCGAAAGCTTCGGTGGTTTCGATCTGCCCCTTGTCGACGGACAGAAGACCGCCGCGAATGATTTCGGCCATATAGGCGGCCTCGTTCAGCGCAAGGCCGGCAATGGCCGCCGTCATCGGCGTGATCAGATCATTGGTATTCCAGCTCGCCAGTGTCGGGCCGAAGGGAATGGCAATGGAAATTTCCGGAAAAAGCGTCGAGAGGTTGTACCAGAAGATCAGCTGGACCAGCAGCGGCGTCCCGCGGAAAAACCAGATGTAAAGACCCGCCAGGGAACTTGCCAGCCGGTCGTTCGACAGGCGGGCAATAGCAAGAACCAGCCCGATGACCACGCCGATGGCCATGGCAACAACGGTCAGGCCAAGCGTGACATAGAGGCCGCGCAGCACGGTGGCTTCGGTGAACCATTGAAATACGATCGGCCAGCCGAAATTCTGGTTGTTGGCGACGATCCAGAGGAAGTTCGCGGCAATGAGAAGCGTGATGCCCCACAGGAGCCAGCGATCCGTGCGAAAGGGCTTGTGCGCATTCGCCACATCGCGAAGCGCAGCCTCCGCATCGCCCTTTGCGGGCGATGCCAATGTTTGCGTGTTTCCGGTCATTTTGCAGCTTTGCCCGCGAGATTGATCCCGGGCTCCTTCAACATGTTCTTCTCAAGGCCCCACTTCTTCAGAATGGCGGCGTAGGTGCCATTGTCCATGAGGGTCTTGATGCTTTCCAGGAGGACGCCACCAAGCGGCGAACCTTTGGCGACCACGGCGCCCTGGAAAATATCGTCGAACCCGTTTTTCAGGCCGGTGCCCGTCAGCTCGAGCTGGCCATTGGCCTGCTCGACGAAATAGATCAGCGGCGCCTGCGACGAGAAGAAAGCGTCGGACCGCTTTGAGCGAACCGCCAGGATGGAAGTGGGCTGGTCGGTGAAGGACTGGACTTCGATGGCTGCCTTGCCATCCTTGGTGCATTTCTCCGCCTGCTCCTTGATGACTTTTTCCGCCGAACCGCCAGCCATGACGGCAATGCGGCTGCCGCAGGTGTTGTCGAGCGAGGTGATGCCCTTGGGATTGCCCTTCTGCACGGCAAACACCACGAACTCCTGCACATAATCGACAAAATCATTGGCACCCTGGCGCGAGGGGTAATCGCCCACAGGGCCCATAGCGAACTGGTAGCGGCCGGAATTGATGCCGCTCAAGAGCGCCGGAAGGCCGCTGACCGTTGCGTGCTTGATCTCGACACCCCACAACTCGCCGACAGCCTTGGTCAGATCGGCGCTGGCGCCCTGCATTTCCGTGTTGCCGGTGACGATTTCATAGGGCGGGAAGGAGCCGTTGTTGACCGAGGTGATGCTTCCGGCCTTGCGGATTTCCTCGGGCAGCTTGGCCCGTAGTGCCTCGTTGACCGTCTGCTTGGCGATGGTCACCTCCGCGGCCATTGCTGGTGCAGCGACGAGAGTTGCCGCAAACAGCGCGGTAAAGGTCAGGTGTTTGAGTTTCATTATTATTCCCCTTTTTATATCTTTTGAAAACCTATTGCGTTCAGGCAGTCGTATCGGCCAGTTCGGGCCGGGCAAAACGGCGGTTGGCGAGAACCGGCAGGACCGCACGCGCATGACTGATGCGCTTGGGATCGATGTCGGCCAAGATCAGTACGGGCCCTTCCCCCGCCCGCACGACGGCCACGCCGAGCGGGTCCACCACCATGCTGGCACCGATATTGCGCTCGCCGCACTCACCCACGGCAACGATGTAGCAGGTGTTTTCCAGCGCCCGCGCCGTCACCAGCACCTCCCAATGCGCCTCCTTGCCGGGGCCCTTGACCCATGCGGCGGGAAGGATGAGCACATCCGCGCCGTCCACCGCATGGCGGCGCGCCAGTTCCGGAAAGCGCAGGTCGTAACAGGTCATGAGGCCAAGCTTGAGCCCTGAAATTTCGATAAGACCGGGAATCTCGCCACCCGGCTGCACATTGGTGGATTCCTTGGCGGCAAAAGCGTCATAAAGATGAAGCTTCAGATATTGCGCGACGATTTCGCCGCCGCGGATGGTCACCAGATTGTTGAAGACGCGCTGACCGCCTGTTGGAACGTGCACGCACATCATCACGGTCATGTCGCTGTTGCGGCTTTCGGCCAGCAATTGCGTCATGAACGGGCCATCCAGCGGCTGCGCCGTCTTCAGCACGATATCCGGATCGGTGATGTCACGGGCAAGGATGCCTTCCGGCAGAACCAGAAGCTCGGCACCGCCCGCATGCGCATCGCGCATCAGCGTCGTGCAGATGTCGGCATTTTCCTGCCAGACCTTGCTGACGGCAAATTGACCCAGCGCGACCCTCATGCCGGCACTCCCGTGCGGCTGGTGGAGCCGGAAGTCTGGCCGCTGTAATGCGGGAAAAGGTCGGCGGGCGAGAGCAGCATCGGTGTCAATCCTTGCAGGTGCAGTTGTTCGGCAAAATCGGCGATCATCCGTTCGTTGACGGCAAACCCGCTGTCGTTCCAGTGGGCAGGCAAATCCCGGGCGACGTGGCCAAGCTCATCAATGATCCATGGCGTGGTATCGGCATATTTGCGCCGCTTCTCCAGCCAGACCCGCTGGGATTCATCCAGCAGGTTGCTGAGCTCATCCGGCAGCCAGGGATGCTCGGCGACAAAGGATGTTTTCAGGCCCAGAAGATGCATGCCGGGGATGTAGCCAACCTCGTGGAAATAGGCGAGTTCTTCTGCCCGGAAATCCGTCAGCACATGGCGGAATTTGGAAGCGGGGCCAAAAAAGCCTTCCGGCATGAACGGCGTGAACACGGCGTCAAGTTCGCCGGTTTCCAGCAATTGCATCATCGGCCGCTCGCCCGGCACCGCTTCGATGCGGCCGGGGCGGCCAAAACCGTCGAGCCTGTCGGTGATGGGATGGGCCTCGGTCAGGCGGCCGGCATACCAGAATGCGTCTTCGATACCGACGCCGGCATGGGAAAGCGCCGCGCGGGTCCAGGTATTGCCGGAATCGCGCCAGCCGGTCACGCCGATCTTCTTGCCCGCCAGATGTTCCAGCCGGGTAACCGGGCTGTTCCTGGCCGTGATGATGCAGCGATGGCGAAAGCCGCGCATGACAAAGTTGGGAACGCCAAGGACATCGGTTTCGCCGTTGGCGCGCGCCGACGCATAGCGGCTGAAGGACATTTCAGCCGCATCGTGATGCGGATCGGCGGCGACATTGCCGATCAGCGTGCCGACGCGATCAACTTTGACATCAAGCCTCTCGGAGGTAACGTCACCCAACGCCAGCGGCGTATAATAATCCCAATCGCGAACAGCCAATCGAACAGTGATACGCAAGACATTTCCTCGTTGCAATTTCGGTTTTCGTGCGGGAAGCTAAATGTTCATTATTGACTGATCAAATACTATTACGTTACTGAACATTTAAAAGAGGGACAGATATGAGCGAATTGGCCTCAGTTCAGTGGTTTGCAGAGAAATTGCGAGACCGGACGATGCGCGGCATCGCCATCGAGACCAGCGCATTGATCCGCGCCGGCGCCATTCCCGTCGGCACCAAACTGCCCGCCATCCGTCATCTCGCCTATACGCTCGGCATCAGTCCGGCGACTGTTTCGGAAGCATGGAGCGAGCTGCGGCGGCAGAAGATCATCACCGGACGCGGGCGCAACGGCACATGGGTCAGCGGCGACCGCATTGCGCCAAGACCCCTGCGGCTGACGAGTTCGGGCGATTACGGCGATGGTGTGCTCAACCTTGCCATCGCATCGCCTGACGTGGATGTGCTTCCGCCTCTTGAAGAAGCCTTGAAACATGGCGCCACGGCGGAAGCGCTGAACAGCTACCAGCGCGTCCCGATACTGCCTGAATTGCAGGC
Source organism: uncultured Phyllobacterium sp. (assembly GCF_902479695.1). NCBI lineage: Bacteria > Pseudomonadati > Pseudomonadota > Alphaproteobacteria > Hyphomicrobiales > Phyllobacteriaceae > Phyllobacterium > uncultured Phyllobacterium sp. The sequence continues at coordinate 37,455 of NZ_CABSQF010000003.1, forward strand.
GGCAGTGGAGCCGAACTGGCCCTGCAGGCCGGAGGCGTTTCTCGCGACCAATGGCGGCTATAACGCCGTCTATGCCCTTCTGCATGCGCTCGTCATGCCGGGATCGTTCGTGGCGATCGAGGAGCCGACAGCCCTCAGGCTTCTCGACATCCTCGAGGATCTCGGCGCGCACATCCTGCCGGTGGCGTGCGATGAGAACGGCCCGCTGCCGGATGCTCTGATGGAGGCCCTCAAACGCAAGCCGGCTGCGTTCCTTTTTCAGCCACGCACCCACGCGGTGACCGGACGGGGTGTCAGCCGGGAACGGCTTGCGGCGCTGGGCGATGTCCTTGCCGATAGCGACGCGCTCATCATCGAGGATGACGGTGTCGGCGATATCTCGTCCCTGCCACCGATCAGCCTCGGGGACCGGTTTCCGGACCGGGTCATTCACATCGTTTCCTATTCGAAATCCCTCGGCCCCGATCTGCGGCTGGCAGTCCTGTCGAGTTCGACGCGCATCGTCGAACAGATCCAGTCCTACCGCAGCTTCAGTGCAGGCTGGACCAGCCGGGTGCTGCAATCAGCCGTGGCTTTCCTGATCAAGGACGCGGCAACACAGCTGAGCTTACAGAGGGCAAGAGGTATCTATCGGGAGAGGCGCGAGGGGTTGATGCTGGCACTGCGCGAGCGCGGTGTTCATCTTTCCGGCGGCGAAGGGTTCAGCCTCTGGGTTCCCGTGGCTTCGGAACAATTCGCCCTCGTGACCCTTGCAGCGCGTGGAATCGCGGTGGGCATCGGCCGCAAATATGTCGTGAACCCGTCGCCGCATATCCGCGTGGCCACCAGCATCTTGCGGGACAGGCAAGACGAGGTGGCCGATGCGATCGCCCTTGCGGTGAGGCACCCGGATCATCTTTACTGAGATCAATGCATCGCCCGCGCTCACACGCCTTTGATCGGGCGCAGGCAACCGCGCCAACCTTTCGCTTGATCACGGCACGCGGTCTGATAAAAAGAGTTACGTTTACGGAAACGTCAAAATTTATTCCATGGGAGGAAACACATGGCATTGCCCGAAATCCTGACGAAAAAGCTGCGCATTCCCGTTGTCGGCGCGCCGCTGTTCATCATTTCGCATCCGGCCCTCGTGCTGGCGCAATGCAAGGCTGGCGTTGTCGGCTCCTTCCCCGCCCTGAACGCACGGCCCGAGGCCCAGCTCGACGAATGGCTTGCCGAGATCACCGAAGGCCTGCGCGACCACGACGCCAAAAACCCGGACCGCCCGGCAGCACCGTTTGCGGTCAACCAGATCGTCCACCGCTCCAACAAGCGGCTCGAGCATGACCTTTCCATGTGCGTGAAATACAAGGTGCCGATCGTTATCTCCTCTCTCGGCCCCGTACCGGAAGCCACCGCGGCCACCCACCTCGCCGGCGGGTGCGGGCGGAGCGACACCAACAACAACCGCCACGCCAACTCAGCCATCCGCAAGGGTGCGGACGGGCTGATCGCGGTTGCCGCCGGTGCAGGCGGGCACGCCGGACCATTGTCGCCCTTCGCGCTCATCCAGGAAATCCGCGAATGGTTTGATGGGCCGCTGCTGCTGTCCGGCGCCATCGCCACGGGCAAGGCCGTCCTGGCAGCACAGGCCATGGGTGCGGACCTTGCCTATATCGGCTCGCCTTTCATTGCGACCAAGGAAGCGCGGGCAGTCGATGCCTACAAGCAGATGATCGTTGATTCCGTCTCATCCGACATTGTCTATTCCAACTACTTTACCGGCATTCACGGCAACTATCTCAAGCCATCCATCGTCAATTCGGGGATGGACGCCGATCACCTGCCGGAAGCCGACCCCTCAAAGATGGATTTCGAAGCGGCAACCACCGGTGCCAAGGCCTGGAAAGATATCTGGGGTTGCGGCCAGGGCATCGGCGCGATCAAGGAAGTAACCGGCGCCGCAGAATATGTTGAGCGGCTGGAACGCGAATACCACGAGGCGAAGGCAAAACTCTGCGCCGCCTAACGCGGTGGAGCATTATCCAGAACGATCTGCATGAATGTCAGGTCAAGCCATTTGCCGAATTTGGTTCCGACTTCCGGCAGATGGCCCACCGCCTGAAAGCCCAGTTTTTCGTGCAGGCGGATGGACGCCGCGTTGCCGGACTCGATACCGGCAACCATGGCGTGCTTGCCAAGCTCGTGGGCTTTGCCGATCAGCGCCAGCATCAATGCCTTGCCGATCCCGCCGCCGCGCGCCGCCTTGTGCACATAGACGGAATGCTCGACCGTGTGACGATAGCCATCGAAAGCACGCCAGTCGCCGAACGAGGCATAGCCGGTGACACCACCGTCATCATCGACGCTGACCAGCACTGGAAATCCCTTTGACTGCCGCTCGCTGAGCCACGCCTTGCGGTTGGCCAGATCGACCTGCGTTTCGTTCCAGATCGCCGTGGTGTTCAGCACCGCGTCGTTGTAAATCTCGAGAATGGCTGGAAGATCCGCCTCACTGGCCGCACGCACCATCACAACTTGCATCCCTTTCAATCGTCTACTATAGTTTCATTATGTCTCATAAAATAGACGATGTCGATGCAAAAATCGGTGCGCGCATCCGGATCGAGCGCGAGGTGCGCGGCTGGTCGCTGACCGAACTCGCGGAAAAATCCGGCGTCTCGCGCGCCATGATCAACAAGGTGGAGCGCGGCCAGAGCAGCCCGACGGCCATGCTGATGGCGCGATTCTCAGGCGCTTTCGGCCTCAGCATGTCGACGCTGATGGCGCGGGCGGAAATGCAGGAAGGACGACTGCTGCGCCACAAGGACCAGCCGCTGTGGACCGATCCCGAAACCGGCTACATCCGCCGCCATGTCTCGCCTGCCTCCGACTTGCCCATGGATGTGGTGCATGTCGACCTGCCGGCAAAGGCGCGGGTGGCACTCCCCGCGTCCGCCTATACCTTCCAGCGGCAATTGATCTGGATTTTAAGCGGCGTGCTGAGCTTTACCGAAGGTGAAACGTTTCACCGGCTCGAAGAGGGCGATTGTCTCGAACTCGGCACCCCTAACAACTGCGTCTTCGCCAATGAGACGAACGAGCCCTGCCGCTATGCGGTGATCGTGCTGCGGCAGACGTGAGAAGCCGCAGGCCTAGCCCGCAATCTCCGCCACGGCACGCTTGGCCATGACCTTCACCAGATTGGCGCGGTAGTCGGCCGAGGCATGCATATCGGACATCAGGCCATCGGCGGAAACCACAACGCCGTCCAGCGCCGCAGCACTGAAACTCTTTGCCAGAGCCGCCTCCAGCGCTCGCGCCCGGAACACGCCATTCTCGCCAGCCCCGGTCACCGCAACCCGCACCTCGCTGCCAGCCTTGGCAACGAACACGCCAGCCATGGCATAGAGCGACGCCGGATTCGGGAACTTCTTATAGGCCGCCCTGTCGGGCGCGGTGAATTCGACTGCCGTGACAATCTCGTCCGGCTCCAGCGCCGTTTCGAACAGCCCGGCAAAGAAATCCGCAGCGGCAAGCGAGCGCGCGCTGGTGATGACGGTTGCATTGAGGGCGAGCAGCGCCGCGGGATAGTCGGCCGCCGGATCGTTGTTGGCGACCGAGCCGCCGATGGTGCCCATGTTGCGCACCTGCGGATCGCCGATATGTGCCGCGAGATGCGTGATCGCCGGGCAGAGCCTTGCCAGCTCGGCATGGACCGCGACGTCATAATGCGTGGTCGCCGCGCCGATACGCACGGTTTTGCCCGTGATGGTGATGCCTTTCAAGCCGGGAATATGGCGCAGGTCGATCAGATGGCTCGGTGACGCCAGCCGCTGCTTCATGGTCGGGATGAGGGTCATGCCGCCGGACAGGAATTTGCCGTCCTCGGCCGCGCCCATCTGCCGTGCGGCGTCCTCGACCGAAGTGGCCCGATGATACTGGGTTTCATACATGGCACATCTCCCTATTTCGCCGCCTGAATGGCAGCCCAGACCTTTTGCGGGGTCGCGGGCATGCTCAGGCTGTTGTTGCGGATGGCATCGGTGATGGCATTCATCACGGCAGGCGGCGAACCGATGGCGCCAGCCTCGCCGCAGCCCTTGATCCCCAGCGGGTTGGACGGGCACGGGGTTTCCGTCGTCATGATGTTGAACGACGGCAGGTCCTGTGCGCGGGGCATGGTGTAGTCCATGTAGCTCGCCGTCAGCAGCTGGCCGCTTTCATCGTAATGCGTGCCTTCCAGCAGCGCCTGGCCGATGCCCTGCGCCAGGCCGCCATGCACCTGCCCTTCAACGATCATCGGATTGATGATCTTGCCGAAATCGTCGGCGGCAACAAACTGCACGATCTTGGTCGTGCCGGTTTCCGGATCGATCTCCACCTCGCAGATGTAGCAGCCGGCCGGGAAGGTAAAATTGCTCGGGTCGTAGAACGCCGTTTCCTTCAGCCCCGGCTCCATGCCGGAGGGCAGGTTGTGCGCGGTGTAGGAGGCGAGCGCCACCTGGAACCACGGCAGCGACTTGTCCGTCCCCGCCACCCGGACATTGCCGTCCTTGATCTCGATATCCGCCTCGTCTGCCTCGAGCAGGTGCGCGGCGATCTTCTTGGCCTTGGCCTCGACCTTGTCCATGGCCTTGACGACCGCGGACATGCCAACCGCACCGGAGCGCGAGCCATAGGTGCCCATGCCCATCTGCACCTTGTCCGTGTCGCCGTGGACGATGGAAATGCTGTCGAGCGGTACGCCGAAACGCTCCGCCGCCAGCTGGGCGAACGTGGTTTCGTGCCCCTGCCCGTGCGAATGCGAGCCGGTGAGGATTTCGATGGTGCCGACGGCATTGACCCGCACCTCGGCGCTTTCCCACAGGCCGACACCGGCGCCCAGCGCCCCGACCGCCGCCGACGGTGCGATGCCGCAGGCCTCGATGTAGCAGCTCATGCCGATGCCGCGCAGCTTGCCGCGGCCGGCGGCTTCCGTGCGGCGCTTTTCGAAACCGGCATAGTCCGCCGCCTTCATGCTGGCATCGAGCGTCGCGTCGAAATCCCCGGCATCATAGGCCATGATGACAGGCGTCTGGTGCGGGAAAGCACGGATGAAATTGCGCCGCCGCAATTCCGCCGGCGATATTTTCAGCTCGCGTGCCGCTGTCTCCATGATGCGTTCCAGCACATAGGAAGCCTCCGGCCGCCCGGCGCCGCGATAGGCATCGACCGGCGCCGTGTTGGTGTAGACCGTCTTCACATTGGCGTGGATCGCCGGAATGTCATACTGGCCGGACAGAAGCGTCGCGTAGAGATAGGTCGGCACGGAACTCGAAAACAGCGACATGTAAGCGCCGAGATTGGCGATGGTTTCCACCTTCAGGCCGAGAATTTTGTGGTCCTTGTCAAAGGCGATCTGCGCATGGGTGGCGTGGTCGCGCCCGTGCGCATCGCACAGGAAGCTTTCCGTGCGGTCCGCGACCCACTTGACCGGAACACCCGTCTTTTTCGATGCCCACAGGCAGACGATCTCTTCCGGATAGATGAAAATCTTCGAGCCGAAACCGCCGCCGACATCCGGCGCGATCACCCGCAGCTTGTTCTCCGGCGCGACATTATAGAACGCGCTCATCACCAGCCGCGCCACATGCGGGTTCTGCGAGGTGGTCCAGCAGGTGTAGTGATCCTCCGCCGCATCGTACTGGCCGAGCGCCGCGCGCGGCTCCATGGCATTGGGCACGAGGCGGTTGTTGTCGATATCGAGCGTCGTTACATGCGCCGCGCGGGCAAAGGCGTCAGCTGTCGCCTTTTCATCGCCGATATCCCAGTCGAAAATCAGGTTGCCCGGCGCTTCCGGGTGCACTTGCGGCGCGCCCGGCTTCAGCGCCTCGACGGCACTGACCACAACGGGCAGCTCCTCATAGGCGATTTCCACCGCCTCGGCGGCATCGCGCGCCTCGCCCTTGGTATCGGCGACGACGATCGCCACCGCATCGCCGACATAGCGCACCGTATCGGTGGCGAGCGGCGACCAGGCGCCCATCTTCATCGGCGTGCCATCCTTCGACTGGATCATCCAGCCGCAGATGAGGTTGCCGATGCCGTCGGCCTTCAATTCCTTGCCGGTGAGCACCCCGATGACGCCGGGCATCTTGAGTGCCGCGCCCGTGCTGATCCCGGTGATTTTTGCGTGGGCATGCGGGCTGCGCACGAAGACCGCGTGCTTCATCCCCGGCACGACCATATCGTCGGTATAGCGACCCTTGCCGGTGAGGAACCGCTTGTCCTCCTTGCGCAGAACGCGTGATCCAATGCCTTCGACACCCATGACACTACCTCCCTGTCGCAGGCGCCTCGCCAAAATGTCTCAATTGTCTGTTTGGCCGGAAGCGGACTGCACGACGTGAATTGATTTCTCAGGCGGCCTTGACGGCGCCCTTGCCCATTTTTTCCGATGCATCGAGCACGGCCTGAACAATGTTGTGGTAGCCGGTACAGCGGCAGATATTGCCTTCCAGCTCCGCGCGCACCGTGGCTTCGTCGAGCCCTTCCGGGTGGCGGCGGATCATATCCACCGACGACATGATCATCCCCGGCGTGCAGAAACCGCATTGCAGGCCGTGATGTTCGCGGAAGGCCGCCTGCACCGGATGCAGCTCGCCATTGAGGGCAATGCCCTCGATGGTTGTCACCTCGGCGCCGGACGCCTGCACCGCCAGCATGGTGCAGGATTTGACGGCCCGCCCGTCCACATGCACGACGCAGGCGCCGCATTGCGAGGTGTCACACCCCACATGGGTTCCCGTCAGTCCCAGATTTTCACGCAGGAAATGCACAAGCAGCGTGCGGTCTTCGGCTTCGCCCTTGACGGCGCGCCCATTGACCACCAGTTCGACTTTGGCCATCGGTTCCTCCCAGAACGCCTTGGTCACCGCCCCTCCCTGGGCCGCATGACCACAACCGAAAGTTTAACCTGTCCTGCACGCTTGTCTATCGGCAAAATGGAAATATTCCAATCTGGCTGCACTGCGGGACAAGAGGTGGTGGGCACAGGGATTTTCGCGGTTTCAGCCAAAAGCCGGCATGACGAGGCTTGCAATCCGCATGCAATAACGCTATCAGGCGCGTCATCCCTCCGGCACATTCCGATGGCCGGTCCAGGGATCGGGAAGTCCCTTCCCTGCCGCTTTAGCTCAGTTGGTAGAGCACATCATTCGTAAGTAGCGGGTCCGCCCGAGAATGATGTTCAAAGCCAGTGAGTTGGCAGATCAGGGAATAAAATAGTAGGGCATTGGTAGGTGCCCTGCGCTTGGTAGGCCGCTTTAGCTCAGTTGGTAGAGCACATCATTCGTAATGATGGGGTCCTCGGTTCGATTCCGGGAAGCGGCACCATTTTTCAATGTAAAATCAGATGTTTAACTCATTTTCCCGTAAAATGAATGCTTAGGCTTCATCGGCAGGCAATAGGATCTTTGAGATCAGAAAGACCCCACCATCCATTTGGATTTCAAACGAGGCATCCTTAACTGTCACGGCAACATCTCCGTAATGTACCTGTCGGTGGTGATTGGCGCATAACGTCATGATGTTGGACGACGACAACACTCCCACCTGCTTCGTCGCTACTGGCATAACGTGATGAGCCTCGACATAAGGCGTACCATCTTTCTTGAGAAAACCCTTTGGATTCGCTCCCATCGCTTCGCATAGTTGGCACTTGTGGCCGTTTGCTTTTTTTACAGCCCCCCCGATGCGACCGCGTTCCACACTTTTGCTAATCCGAATCTTTACTTCCGGACTTGCGTTCGCGAAGCGCTCTTCCAGAGTGGCTAACGCCCGCAATGATGTCACATCATCGGAGGGCGAAGATACCAGCTCATCTAAATCTTCACCAAGTAACGCACTAACGGCTCGAAAATCATCGCCGTTGATTGGGAACGACGCCGCCTGAAAACCGCGCAACAGAAGAGGAGACAAATTTGGCCGCTCTTGTCGCAACCGTTCCATGGTCAAGGGATTAGCGCCAAAGGTGCGCAAATATCGAAGGCGAATTGTGGGCCAGCCAGGTTCCCGTTCCTCTGCTGCAGCCCAATATACGCTATTCCCACCCGTGGAAGGGAACGCAGTGCTCTCCACCTCGCATAGGGCATATATACCGGGTTCGAGGATGGGCGCTCCAGCGCGTTCAACCGTTGTCCGGTTATCGACACCTACTCTAATGATCGCGAGTTGACCCGGTGCAAAGAACTGGGCATCGGATGGGCGGATGCCCCACGTATCCTCACGGATTCCGTCCGCCAGAAAACGATCAATTGCCCATTTCTTTGGATTACAGACAAGCACCCAGTATCGGTCGGAGTCGGGTGACAAATGCTCCGCTTCGTCAATCAAAGCAATGATCGCTTCTGCGGCAGAAGTAAGCGCAGTTTGATTGTCGGCGAACTCCCGCCAAACACTTTCCTCAACACTGCTACCACGGTTCAAGCCGACGCGACCATTGGCGGTATATTCGGGATCAATGCGCCGGAAATTCATCATCTTCATTGATACGCCATTGGGATTTCTGAAGGCGGCATCTCCCGACATACCGCGAATTCCAGCAAGCTTGCGTAAAGTCTCCGATAGCGAAATCACTTCCGCGGACTCATCGCTATAACTGGTGCCTCTTAGCATCAAATAGAGGTCAAGAGCCAGTATATGCTCCTCTCGAGTCCAATCTGGGTTGCGAACACCTGCCGGAGCGGCTTGGATTTCCGCAGGCGATAAATCCTCGGGTAAAAACGCTTGACCAAAAGCCCATTGGCGAACTGCCTCGCCATTGTCAGCTATCTCTGCCTTCCATGAGAGATGTGCTTGTCCTGGCAAAGTGCGCGTCCGGGCGAGAAGCTGATCGAAGTCGCGCCCTGACCAGCGACGTAATCTCGCCGCTTGCCGCATGATTGGGATCGGAAAATCCCAACTGCGACGTTCCGAATTTCCCCAAGCTTCGGCGAACGGAGATTCGGCTGCAAGGCCAAGCGGCGGCAACCCCGATTTATAGCAGGCGAAATCTAAACGGGATTGGATGTTACCGTGCACGCGACCGTACTGATGCATGTCACCCAAGCCAATGGCGACGGCGGCTTCAGCGTTAGTATAGACTGGGATAATTCCATTATCTGTAGCCGCGCGCGTCCTAAGCCACTCAAGCAACGCTTCGGTGCGCCGTTGAACCGGTGTAGAGCTCTTGGCTGGTGGTTTCTCACTGGTATTTTGCAAACCAAGTGTTCGTTTGGCGTACCAGAGTGCTCGATCCGAGAACTCCTCGGGATGATCAATGATGATTTGTTCATAGGACAAATCTGTTAGATTTTCGGCTGTCAACGTTTCATACCCACGTGTGGGTTTTGCTTTAGCAACAGATACCTCAGCAGAATCAATCAATCCTCGATTTTCAAGCTGCATGAACGTCCGATTGGCATTTCGACCCATGCGACGCTTGATACCGACGTAAGCCGAAACCGCTTGAATAATTTTCTCCTCGGCTATTGAGAGATCGGTGACTGCAATGCCGGTCCTTTTAACTACAAGATCCCGGCCCAATTCCGCAGTGCGCAAATCCACTGCCGCCTTTATATCATCAGTCAAAGCCTTAAGACGTTCTGCATTCTTCTCGAACTGGGTAAGCCCATCGAGAGTCTGAATATTGGCAATCCTCAGAGCTATTTTCTCATCCATACTACTCGCTATAGTTGATTTCCTTGTATTGCACGAGTAGCAACAAGTTGTATCTCAGAGCTTTCACTTTGATGGTGCTCTATCTGTTCAACTTACATTCAATGGGTATGTATGCCTCCGCTTGGTGAACTAGACTTGATTGTCCAATCTGACGATAACTATTCATGGCAACCCCTTTCACCTCCCCGCATTTCCCACTATGATTCCCGTTGAGACCGGTCGAAACGGATCGGTCTTGGGGCTTCATAACCCCTTCAGCAGCGGTCGGTGTCGACCGTGAAGGCACCTCCTCAGCCCTATGGCCGGGGAGGCTTCGGCGTATGTCCAGAGCTTCGGCTTAAAGGCCGTGGCGGTCGTCTGCTGACGGCTTATGAACTCCCCGGTCACCAGAGGATAAACCTCGGGTGACCACTTTCCTCTTGGAACAAGGGAGTGCATATGAACGATTACAATTTCTGGTCAGACCTGCTCGATACGTTTCAATCCTCACCGGACTGGATCAAGGCCGTGTGGCTGCTGATTCCGCCCGGCTTTCTGCTTGGTCTCGTGGCACTGACGATGCGGTTCAGGATCGCAGCCAAACAGATGGACCAAAGCCCGAAGGGCGAGCTGATCTATTCGATCCATCGGGATATCCGAAATCAGCTGCATGTCGTCAGCCATATTCCCGTTACCGACGGCAACCCGGCATTGCTCCTGCTCGATCCGCCCGCCAGCGGCGAACTTGGAACACAAGAGTCAATCCGCCTCGCGCCACCCGCATAGGAGCCGTCAGAGCGCATAAGGCAGGCAATGCCGGTATTGGCGGCCAAGCCGCCGCCATGCCCGCCTCGGACACGCTCGGAGGCCGTCGGAGCACGTGCGCCGGGCACCTGCACCCAAGCAGCAAGCCCTTGGCCTGTAACCTGTAACTGTAACCTTGGCCTCAAAAGAAATATGGGGTGTAGGGGGGAGTGGCATACCCCCGGTGCCCGGTGCCACACCTTTTGGCAGCCTGGGTTACAGTTACAGGTTACAAGCCCGCTCAAAAGGGCATGTCATTATCGGCGCTCTCGCCAAGGCGAACCAGCACAGCGATGCCGCCGTCCACCCGTTTGGCAATCCATTCCACTTTTCGCTCTTCCTCGGTGCCGCGTGCAAAACCCTTGCGTGGCACGTTCGATGTCTGCCCGAGATCACGCAGCCGATGCGAACCATATTCCCAGCCAAGACGGTCCATGATGCGTTTCAGGCGCTGTGCTTCCGTTGGCAGCATTTTGCCACCTTCGAACCCGAGCAGCAGCTTGATGCTTTCCAATGACACCCGGCCTATCCGGTCGTTGAACCAGCCTTCCAGAACCACCTCAAAGGAGTCCTCCACCATGCGCACGGCCTGCAATTCCGCCGCAGCCTGCCAAAGATGCTGAGACAACGTGATGGGCTCGCCCGCCTGCTCGCGCACAACCGCCTCAGCCCAAAGCTGATGGACATCGCGGCTGAACCGTTCGATATCGATGGTCTTCACCCGCACCGGCCAGAACCGGCGATTGCCTGTCAGGTCGCGCAGATAGGTATCCTCATTGGTCGTGCCGATGATGACGCAATGCCGCCGATAGGGTTTGGCGTCGTGATCGTAGGCCTTGCGGTAATTGTCTGTATCCGTGCCAAGAAACTTCTTGAGGCTCTGGCTGGTGGTCTTGTTCATACCGTCCAATTCCTGGCATTCGACAATCCACGCGCGGGCCAGAAGTTCGGCCTTGGTCTTGTCGTCGCTCTTGAGATCGAGACTGCCGCAGCACCATTCACGACGCACGGCAAGCTTTGTCGCAAGCTGTGATTTGCCGAGACCTTGGGGGCCCTCCAGCACCAGCATCGTGTCGAACTTGACACCGGGCTGCTTGATGCGCCTAACGCCGGCGATCAGCAGCTTGGCGCCGAATTCGCGATTGAGCTCCGTATCCTCTGCGCCGCAATAATCCCGCAGCCATGTGTCGATACGTGGCGCGCCGTCCCATTGCTGACTGTCGAAATAGTCAATCACCGGGTGATAGGCCTGCTCATGGGCGATGGCGATCAGTTCGCGTTTGACGGCGTAGGATGACGCCTTGAAATGCTTATCGCGCAGCAACTGGCTGGACAGGATTTCGCCGATAGCGTTGAGGTCACGGTCATCGAGCCCCTGCCCCGTGATCTCGTCCGCGTTGATGAAGAGATTCCGCCTGGAATCGACTTCCAGCAATGTCAGCGCATAGCGGATGTTGTTGGGGTGGTTCTCGACCGGGCGGCCCTCCGCCGTCACGTGCGGCCAATCTTTCCGGCAGGCGGCAATGAACGCCATGGCCCGCGCGACCTGCCGCTGCGCATAGCGCAGAGGATTGGGGCTCTCCAGCACGTGCGCGCTGATCTTCAATTCCGGCTCGGTGATGATCGAAATCACGTGCCCCGGCGTGACGCCTTTTCCCAGCATCCAGAGGACGCAGGCAAACACCAGCTCAGAGCGCGACCCATAGGATTTGCCGGGCGGCGCCTTGCCGTCCGCCAGCGCCTCCACCCAGTCGGGGTCCGGCGGCAAAATCTCTGAAAGATCTTCCGGTAGTGGAAGCGGCTGCAAGTCTGCCGGGTCGAGCATGTTGCCAGCCTTCGCGGAGATGGCAGGCATGATCTCGCGGGCGGGCTTCAGCTTGAAATCCGACGCCTCATAGCAAACCGGAGGTTGCGATAGGTTGATCGGCTCGACGACATAGGCACGCGCCGGTACGCGCCTGGCATCCCGCTTCTTCTGGTTGAGCCAGTTGACGGTAAATGGCACCCGCATCAATTGAGCCGGGCTGTGGGTATTCCCCTCGCCTTGATAGGCTTGAAGCAACGCCAGATTGAGCGCTGCCGCCGCCTCCACGCCAATCGGCTCTTTCAAACGCCAGAATGCCTGAAATCCACCACCGGAAAAAATGATCGCCGTTGGTGCCGGCACATTCTTCGGCATGCGCTTGGGATCGGTCAGCAACCCGAGAATGGTATCGAGCTGTTCCGTCTGAGAACCGGGATAATCCTTGCCGTCGAGATCGCAATGCAGAATCCGCACGGCGCTGAGATTGGCCTTTGCCCGTTTACCGGTCAGGAACTCGCCGTTCGGCAGGAAGTAGTTATTTCTCTGGTATTCGTCGCCATTGTTCATGGCGATGAATTTCTCGGCAGAACCAAGCTCGTGCGGTCCATAGGTTTTCTGCAAGGGGATTTCTGGCCCGACGCTGTTCATGCGCTCAAGATGCAATGGCGCGCCCTGGGTCATCCAGGAAAGGAACGCTATGGCACGCTTGGCGTCCGGCTGCAGCTTCTCAGTCATAGCGCATCTCCACTGGAACGCATTCCTTGGAGGTCAGCCAGTTTTCGACATCTTCAGGCCGGTAAAACACCCGGCCGGTGCGCCTGCCGGATTTGATTTGGATGAATTTCGGGCCGTAGCCCAAACGGCGACCCTTATCGAAAAAGCTTTTGCTCAAGCCCGTAATGTCGGGAAGCTCTTTGGTGGTCAGCAGTTTTCTGGGTTGCGTCATTGGTGGCTCCTTTGTTGAAGAAGCCTCCCAATATTCACATGCAGCTCAGGCAAGCCACAGGTTTAAATCGCCGAATTAACACCGCGAAGGACCTCCTTTGGGAAGTCGACACGGACGCCCAGCGGCTCCAGCAGTTCGGCAAGCTCGCGCAGCTTCAGTATGAAAACGCTCTCAGCCAAGCCTGACTGTCCATAGGCCATTGCCAGCCATTCATCCTTGTTGCGGCAGAATTTCTCCTGAAGATTGTCGGCCTTGTCGTCGCTGTGCGGCTGATAATTCGGATCGGCTGCTTGACGCGACCGGATTGCCTCTCTGGCCAAGACAGTCGGCGGTGTGTGATGGTCGCCGCCATCCGGCCAAGCCAGCTCGTAATCCTTCCCAATCTGCGGGGCACCACGTTCCCGGATATAGGCTTCGGTCATGTGCACCAGTTCAGGCAGGTCATCATGTACGCTGCGCCCACGCTGGCTCCTGATACCGAACAGGGCGCTCTTGGCCTCGTTGAGCCGTCTGTAAGCCTCACGCCCTTTGGCATCGTCAGGATAGGCGCGGATGATGGCCAGCAGCAGGACATCGATAACGGCGGTTACGGCTTCGGCTGATATGTCTCCGGCCACGGGAATGGGTCTAATCATGCTGCATCTCCCACCAGTTCGAGTATTCTCTCGGCCACCTGTTCCACCGGCCCGCGCAGCCGTTCGGCATTAACGACGATATAGCCGCCTGTCACGTCGCCAGTTGCACGATGGTTGAGCAGACGCTTCAGCGCGTAATAGGGAACGTCGAGGCTTTCAGCGATGGTAATGAACGTGCGCCTCAGATCATGCAGCGTGAAGCTGACGCCGGAACCGGTGACGACCCGGAGCAAGAATTTCTTCGTTTCAACAAGATGCCCCTGCTCCCCCGGTCCGGGAAACACATAGGGCGATGTGCCCGAGCGTTCGAACCTATCCTCAAGCATTTCAACCAGAAACGCCGACAGCGGCAAATGCAGGGGATCGCCGTTCTTGGTTGTCGGCAGATGCAGTGTGCGCGCCTTCAGGTCCACATTTTCCCAGCGCAATTTCAAGAGCTCACCACGGCGCATGCCGGTGAACAGAGCCATCCGCAGGAAATCGCGGGAATAGTCCGGCTCGGCCCTGACAGCCTTCCACCACAACGGCAAAACCTGCGCGGTCACCACCGTCTGGCGCCGCTGCTCCCGGTGCCATGCCCGCGCCTGCGTCAATATCTGCACGGGATTGGGCGGGAAATCGTCATGGGTGGCGGCAGCGAAATTGTAGACGGACCGCAGGTGCCGCATGACGTTGTTGGCAGTAGTTTTGCCCGACTCATTGGAAATATCCTGATGACGCTTGAGCACCATCTGGCGGGAGATCGCCTTGATCGGCTGCTTGCGCCACGTTTTCAGATAAAGCTTTATGGTACGCGAGTAGCCGTCAACCGTATGCGAAGAGAGATGCGGCCTAGCCTCGAAGAAGCGATCAAAGGCATCGGCCAGCGTGAGTTTGGCGACAATCTGCTTTCGCTTGGCCGCATTGGGGTCGCGCCCATCAGCCATTTCACCCAAAAGAGCGAGCGCCTTCTTGCGCGCCACCTCAGGCGCAAACACATCGGCGCGCCCAATGGAGACACGGCACGTCCGCCTGTTCACCTGCCCTTCGGCAAAGTAGACCTTGGATTGGACACCAACACGCAGACCAAAACCGGTCAGCAGCGTATCGCGGTAAAAAATCTGGCCGCTCTTAGGCAATGGAATTTCATCTATCGCGCGGCGGGTAAGTCGTAAATTAGGCATTGAGACCTCCTTTTGGCCTCAACTCAAAGTAATATGAGTTTTAAAAAATGACAAGTAATATCAGATAGTTATGACATAATCTCCTACAATGCGCAACACCGGGAAACAAAAAGAAATGCGATCCTGCGCCCGCGCACGCGAGAGCGGTGCAACATGAGCAACGCAAGTGTCAGGATAGCCAGCGGCATAGATGAAACAAGCCTCACGATGATTGATCGCGAGGCTTGTTTCTAATGCTGTATACACTGCGTCTGATCTTGAACCTGCACGAAGTAAATGGCCTGCAGGACTGCCAGACCGGTTAGCTACACTCTTTCAAAGCGAGGAGGTTATCCTTCCAGATCCCATCGGCATAGGTCTGAATGAACTTATTGCCGTTCACACTAGTCCTGACACCGACCCAAGCAGCATTTCCACCTTCATTCGTATAGAATCTGTGGGTGCCCTGCTCGATGAACCGCACGATATTTGGGACGGTCTCCTTCCAGCGCCCGTTGACGTCTGGCTTTGGTCCACCTGCATGTGTGATGTGCTCGTGAGGGCTGTTGCGATTCGTTTTATTAATGCAGTCGATTCTGTAGTCAGCCATGGCTGCCACCCTTTCGTTGATTTTTGCGACCCGTCCGAAGCGCCGGGTCATTGATCTTTAAGGAGGGGCCAGCTAGGGTAATGGCGTTCAAGACATGCCTAGCGGGCTTCGGCCCAGGTATTCGGAAATCGGCTGGTTTACGAGACCAGTCGGTTTTCCATCCAGGTCACCTTCGGGGTCAGATACGGCCCCCTTGGCGGAAGTTCATTCGGACTCGCCGGCGGAACTGCTGGAAACCGCGTCCCATCCTTTACTTCAGCGATTCGGCCCTGATTGAGGCCGAAAAACGCTGCGATATCGTGATGGCGGTCGCCCCGCTCGATCATGCCCCGAATAAGCGCTACGTCGCGCTCGGTGATTGTGAGGCCACTCGGCCTCGCACGTGATGCCATATATTTCTCCTGCGTTTTCAACGTCAGACTCTGGCCTGACACCTCCTATATGAGGGAGAGTCACCAAATAGTCAAGCCAAAATCTAATGATGTGATACCGTAGCATGTTACGGTTTTATTTTTCTTGACAACGTAGCGTGCTACGCATATTTAACATGCATGACGAAACAAGAGGAAACAGTTGCCCCAAGCCGCTCTAGAGCACGCCTTCTGGATGTCGCGGAGGTTTTTGCGGGTGTCGGGGTATCGCGCGAGGAAACGGTGGCCCGTCCGGGCGAAAGGCTGCCGGTTATCGGCGTGCGTGACCTCCAAGACGGCGCAGTAGCCGCGCGAGAAGCGCTCGACACGGTTGGCTTTTCGTCCCCCTCCAAAGCCATGACTTATGCGGTTCGGGCTGACGATGTACTCGTCACCGGGCGCGGGACACTGCTGAAGTTCGGCCTCGTGGGCAATGAGACAGCAGGAGCCATTGCCAGCGCAAACATCATTGTCGTGCGACCTGGCCGTGATGTGACGGGCGGCGCTCTGTTTGCGATCTTGTCGAGCGATGTATTCCGTCCCAAGATCGAGGTTTTGCGCAGAGGGGCAACGACACTGCTGTCCCTGTCGCCGAAGGACCTTGCCAAGCTCGAAATCAACCTGCCGCCGCTGAACGAGCAGGAGCGCATCGCCGCCCTCGTTAAGGACGCGCAAATCGCCTACCGCACCGCCCTGGAGGCCGCCGAAATCCGCCGCTCACTCGCGCGACGTCTGATTGACGCGCGCCTGTTTGGCGACAACCAGAACCACTGAGGGTAACATGGCCAAACTCACACGTGCCGAATTGGAAAATCATCTCTGGAAATCCGCCGACATTCTTCGCGGCTCCATCGATAGTTCCGACTACAAGATCTACATCTTCGGCTTTCTCTTTCTAAAGCGCCTTTCTGATCGTTTCGAGGAAGAGGCCAAAGAGGCAATCCGTCAGGGCCTGCCGGAAGATGTAGCGTACAGCGACCCAGACGAGCATGAGTTCTTTCTGGTTGAACGTGCGCGCTGGTCGTCGATCAAAAAGCTGACGACCGGCATTGGCGATCACCTCAACAAGGCATGCGCCGCGATTGAGGACGCCAATCCCTCGATTGAAGGCGTGCTGGCCAATATCGATTTCAATTCTGAATCGCGCCTTGGCGATGCCAAGAACCGCGAAGGCGTTCTGTCGCGTCTGATCGACCACTTCTCTCGCATCGACCTGTCCAATGCCTCTCTGTCCGAACCGGACATGCTTGGTCGCGCGTATGAATACCTGATCGACAAGTTCGCGGACGACGCAGGCAAGAAGGGCGGCGAGTTCTACACCCCCCATCATGTCGTGCGGCTGATCGTGGAGCTGCTGGACCCCAAGCCCGGCATGCGCATCAGCGACCCCACATGCGGCTCAGGCGGCATGCTGGTTCAGGTTGCGGAGCATGTTGCGAAGCTCGAAGGCAAGCGGCTGGGCGAAGCGCTCAACATCACGCTGCACGGTCAGGAAAAGAACCTCGGCACATGGGCCATCGCTAAGATGAACCTGCTGCTGCATGGGCTTCGCGATGCTCGGATTGAAAAGGGCGATACGATTCGCAATCCGCGCCTGCTCGATCAGGACGGCAACCTGTTCCTTTATGATCGCGTCATCGCCAACCCGCCTTTTTCGCTGGATAGCTGGGGCGCGGAGGACGTTTCAGGCGACACCGAGAAGAAGGGTCATAACCGCTTTATCTATGGCATCCCACCCAAGAACATGGGTGATCTGGCCTTCGTTCAGCACATGGTGGCGACGCTCAACGCCAAGGGCGTGTGCGGCGTGGTGATGCCGCATGGCGTGCTGTTCCGTGGCTCCGGGGACGGCCGTATTCGCGAGGCGATGCTAAAAGCCGATCTGTTCGAGGCGATTGTCGGCCTACCCGAAAATCTGTTCGCCGGCACTGGTATTCCAGCAACCGTTTTGATCCTCAACAAGGCGAAGGCACCTGAGCGCAAGGGCAAGGTGCTCTTCATCCACGGCGCGAAGGAATTCGAAGAGCGGCCCAAGAAGAACATTCTTGGCGAAGGCAATATCACGCGGATCGTCGATGCCTTCAATGCTTGGAAGGATGATGACCGCTTTTGCCGCATCGTCGACATGACGGAGATTGAGGAGAATGATTTCAACCTCAACATCTCCCGCTACATCGACACACTCGAGCCTGAAAAGCCGATCGACGTTAAAGCTGAGCTTGGCAAACTTTGGGCTGCCGAGCAGGCGCGCGACGAAGCCGCCGCTCGCATGAATGCCCTTCTCAAGGAGATGGGCTATGTCGGGTAACGTGCCGAATGGGTGGCGCGAAGTCCGCATTGGCCAGATCGCGCGCGAAGTTTCGAGCAGGAATCGGTCAAGCGCCGATATTCCGGTCTTGAGCATGACAAAGCATCGCGGCTTCGTTCGCTCCAATGAATATTTCTCAAAGTCTGTCCACAGCGAAAACACAGAGAACTATAAGATCGTAAAGCGCGGACAATTCGCTTATGCAACGATCCACTTGGACGAAGGCTCTATCGATTATCTCAAAAACCATGACGCGGGCCTGATAAGCCCAATGTATACGGTCTTTGAGCTCAGCTCCGCAGATATTGACAAGGATGTTGCCTTTCGGAATTTCAAGCGATTTGCATTGAGCGGTCGTTTTGACCCTTACAGCAACGGTGGGGTCAACCGCCGAAAGTCGATCCTGTTCAGCGATCTGGCTTCCTTTAGGTTTGCTATTCCCCCGCTCGCTGAACAGCGCGCGATTGCCGAGGTCTTGGGTACGGTGGAGGCGGCAATCGCTAAAACGGAGGCGCTGATTGACGCAATTGCGCAAACTGAGACGGTGCTTCTCAAACAGTATTTTATCGAACGACAGAAGTCTCTGCTTTGGTCCCGCGTAGCGAAGATGGGGCGCTGGCTGAGTGGCGGAACACCCGCAACTGGTATTGAGGAGAATTGGAAAGGCCCAGTACCTTGGGTATGTCCGAAGGACATAAAGGCGCCAACTGTTTCATCGACGATCGATCATATTTCGGAAGACGCGGCAAAAGCGCTCGGGATGGTTGATCCGGGGACGCTTCTCTTGGTTGTTCGCGGCATGATCCTTACGCGATCGGTCCCGTCAACGATTTGCACGGTTCGGTGCGCCTTCAATCAGGACGTGAAGGCATTTGTTCCAAATGAAGGTGTTCTACCGGCCTTTCTAAAACTCTGGTTCGACATAAATGAGCATAAGCTGCTCGGAGAAATAGAAACTGCAACACATGGAACCAAGCGGTTTCCTTTGGAGCGTCTTAACGCATTTCCCGTTCCCGTGGTAACCCGCGACGAGCAAGTCAGATTAGTTACATTAGCAGAATGCTGCCAAGAACGTTTGCGTTCGGAGAGAGAGAACCTTTCCGCGCTTCGTTCTGTCCGTGATGCGTTAGCGCAAGAGCTGCTCTCAGGACGCGTTCGCCTCCCGGAAAGCATCATTGCGCGGCATCGTGACAAAGCTGGGCAAGCGGCATGAACGAGACCAGCGAGCAGCTAGAGCGTGAATGGGTAGAGGAGCCGGCGACGGACCTGCTGCGAGTGCTGTTCGACTATAAGCCCTTGTCTTCAGACGACGTGCGGCGGTTGCGCGATGGGCTGGCGACGGAGCCGGTTTTGACAGTTCGCGTTGCAGAATGCCTGAAGCGCCTCAATCCTTGGCTCGGCGAGGACGGCGTTCGCCGCGCTGTTGCGGCTGTCACGCGCGTTTCCGCGGTTGATGTGATGGAGGCCAACGAGAGCGCCTATACGGCCCTCACCTATGGTGTGACAGCCCCCCACACTGAAGGCGGCAGACGACAGGACCGCAATGTGCGGTTCTTCGATTTCGATGATCCATACGCCAACACGTTCGAGTTCGCCCGGCAAGTCGCTATTAAGGGCGCACGTCAGGACATCATCCCGGATATTGTCGTCTACGTGAATGGGCTCCCGCTCGCGGCCATCGAATGCAAATCGCCGTCGTTGGCCGACCCGATGGGCGAGGCGATCCGCCAGTTCCGCCGTTATGAAAGCCGGGATGAATTCGCCGGGCTTGGTGCGCCCCGCCTGTTTGAGACGGCGCAGATTTCCATCGCACTGGCGCGCGATGTGGCGAAGTACGGCACGACGCTGACCCCTGCTCGCCAATGGGCCGAGTGGAAGGATCCCTATCCGCTCACGCTCGATGCACTTGCGGCCCAATTGGGTCGAACGCCAACCGGGCAAGACATCTTGCTCGCCGGGCTTCTCGCACCGGCCAATCTGCTCGATCTCGTCCGGAATTTCGTGATGTTTGAGACCATCGACGGGCGGCGCATCAAGAAATTGGCGCGCTATCAGCAGTTCGTTGCCGTCGGCAAGGCGATTGAGCGTATCCGGACCGCACCCAATCCGCAGCGTCGTGGCGGTGTCATCCACCACACCCAAGGCTCCGGTAAATCGCTCACGATGGTGTTTCTGGCAACCAAGTTGCGCCGTTTACATGAGGCTGAAAACCCGACGATTGTCATCGTTACGGATCGGAACGACCTTGATGACCAGATCACCGGGCAATTCCAGCGCTCAGGCTTTGCCAACCCTATCCAGGCCGAGAGCGGGGACGCGCTGCGCAAGGCCCTGTCGGGCGGGGCGGGAACAACAGTTTTGACGACCGTTCATAAGTTCCACAGCGCCGTGCCGAAACGCTCGTCTGTCATTTCCAAGGCGCAAAACGTCTTCGTTATGGTCGATGAAGCGCACCGGACACAATATGGCGCGCTCGCCGCCCGGATGCGCGCGGGCCTGCCAAATGCCTGCATGATCGCCTTCACCGGCACGCCCATCGACAAAAAAGATCGTAGCACTCGTGAGGTGTTCGGCGATTACCTGCACCGCTACCTGATCGACCAGGCTGTGAAGGATGGAGCGACCGTCCCGATCTATTACGAAATGCGCGATGCGCAACTGCGGATCGACGGGCGCGATCTCGAACGGGATATTCGGGCCACGTTCCCGGAACTGAATGACGACGAGATTGAGAAGCTGAAGCGCGGTATGCGACTTCAAGAGAAATTGGCCGGAGCGCCGGTTCGTGTAGAGGCCATCGCTAAAGACATTCTCGCGCATTATCGAAGCACTATCGAGCCGAACGGCTTCAAAGCGCAGATCGTGACCATCAGTCGAGACGTCGCCGTGACCTACGTCGAAGCTTTGCGGCAGCTTGGCGCGCCTGAATGCGCTCTGATCATGTCCACATCCAACAATGACAGCGCCCACCTGCAAGCCCATCACCTTTCCAAACGTGACCGCGACACCTTGATGGGCCGGTTCAAGAAGCGCGACGATCCGTTAAAAATCTTGGTCGTATGCGACATGCTGCTGACCGGTTTTGACGCTCCGATAGAGCAGGTTCTGTATCTCGATGCGCCTTTGCGGGAACATACACTTTTGCAGGCCATCGCCCGCGTGAACCGGACCGCTGACGGTAAGACCTATGGGTTGGTCGTTGACTATTGGGGCGACAATCGACGCATTTCCGATGCCTTGGATATGTTCTCGGACGAAGACGGCATAGCCAGTGCGCTTCGTCCGCTGTCGGAGAAAGTCCAGCTTCTTGAAAGTCGGCACCGAGCGGCCATTCGGCTCTTCGAAGGTATCGGCCGCGAGGACGATACGACGTGCGTCGAGCTGCTGCGCCCGGATGACATCCGCGCCAAATTCGAACTCGACTTCCTGCGCTTTGCCGAAGCCATGGACATGGTCTTGCCTGACCCAAAAGCATTGGAAGAACCCTATCCATCCGACCTAAAGCGGCTATCGCGCATTCGTGTTCTCGCACGCCGCGCCTATCATGAGGAGCCGTTCGACCCGAAGGACTACGGCGCGAAGGTCGGCGAGATCATTACCAGTCACCTCTCGGTGACAGGTGTCCAGCAGTTGCTGGTGAAGTTCGATATTCTCGATCCTGCCTTCCGGCCGCATTTGGAAAGCCTACGGTCGAGCGATGCCAAGGCGGCAGAGATTGAGCACGCGATCCGCCAAGAAATCCACGTCCACCGCGACGAAAATCCCACGGCTTACGCCTCGCTTTGGGAACAGCTAGAGCGGATCGTCAATGACAGGCGGGAAGCTCGCGTTTCCGCCGCCAGCGCGTTGACCCAGCTTGAAGCAATGGTGGGGCAAGCCGTAGATATTCGCTCAGGCGCGGCGGGTAGGAGCGACGGGCTAAGCGCAACGGCCTCGGCCATCCTACCATTCCTTGACGCCGA
Source organism: uncultured Phyllobacterium sp. (assembly GCF_902479695.1). Classification (NCBI taxonomy): domain Bacteria; kingdom Pseudomonadati; phylum Pseudomonadota; class Alphaproteobacteria; order Hyphomicrobiales; family Phyllobacteriaceae; genus Phyllobacterium; species uncultured Phyllobacterium sp. Next base: position 59,736 of record NZ_CABSQF010000003.1, read on the forward strand.
CCTTCCTACCAACGCGCGAACCCAGAGCGCTGCCGGGATCACCAAGGCACTCGATGAGTATGCCGAGGTTGTCGACTGGCATCACAAGGAGGACGTGCAACGGCAGATGCGCCGATCCATTAAGGAGCAGTTGCGCAGCTTAGGCTTGGACGCGCACAAGGTCGAAGCCACGACGGCAAAGATTATGGATGTCGCCCGCGCGAGGTATCCGGGATGACGGACGCGGCTCAACATTCAATCGTCTTCGGCGGTGAAACCTTCGCATTCCTAATCGAGCGGACAGCGCGCCGGAAAACCGTGGCGATATCGGTTGGGTTCGACGGGGTGCGCGTACTCGCACCGTCAGACCTGGATGATGATCGCGTCCTCGGCATCGTTCGTAAGAAAGGCGCTTGGCTGCTTCGCAAACAGGCGGCGTATCGCGAACTTGGGGGACAGCCGATTGCAAAGGAATTTGTGAGTGGCGAGACCTTCCATTATCTCGGCCGCCAGTATCGCCTGAAGCTCATTGCCGACGAAACCGTCGTTGTGACCCGGATTGCCGCGAGAGGTTCAACGCTCGTCGCGCCGGTGCTTCCAAATGGACATGTCGCCGTCCAGCGCGCCGCTGTCCGCAGTGGTCTCAGGCACTGGTATCGCGCCCATGCGATCCAGCATTTCCCCGTCCGCGCGCGAATGATCGCCCAAATGCTTGGAATTCCGACCCCGACCGTCAAGGTGGTTGATCAGTCTAAACGCTGGGGAAGTTGCGATGCTCGGGGGCGTATTCGCTTAAACTGGCGTTTGGTCATGGCACCTATGCCATTGGTCGACTACGTTATCGCCCATGAAGTTTGCCATATCATTGAGCAAAATCACTCGCGACGCTTTTGGCGCTCCTTGGAGATCATAATGCCGGACTATGAGGAACGACTAAGAAGACTTGATCGATTGGGACACCAGTGTATTTGGTAAAGGTAATAGGCCGTTATTGACGTGTGGCAAATTTTCAAGGGGTACAATGCTATATGACTGAACTCGAGAAACCTGCCACTATCGTTCAAGCCCCACTTTATCCACTTTATTCCGATGTCGCCCACGCTATTCGTCTGCTCAATGGCGAACCCGTTCAACGGGTCCGTGACATGATCAGTGCAATTGCGAGTCAAATGGGAACACCTCAGAATCCGGCAGATTGGTCCGATCCCAATACGTGGATAGCCCAACGTTTATCTGGTGAACTTCAAACGCTTGCAAAGAAGATATGGGAGGACAGCGGCGAGGCGTTGAACCCTCGTTATCTCACTGGCTGCTATCTGTTCATAAATCGGCTGAAACTACTGGAACAGAATGCAGGGGTTTACCGGATTGGCGAACGAGGCCAGCAGTTCCTTGCGAACGACGAAACCATTCTCCGCGAACTAGACGCTATAGAAGGCATCCCAAAACTGCTCTCGCTCGTTGCAGAACGATCGCCGTGTAAACGTGGTGATATATTGCCTGCTTGGTCGGATTACCTGAAGGCCGTTTCACTGTTCACGACACCAAAAACTTTTGCCGATACATTGCGGCGGCGTTTGGTCAGCATCGCGGAACGCGGATTAATCACTCGTGAAGGCAATTACTACGCAATCACTGATGCAGGCTTGCAATGGCTCAAGGGATTCGTGTCAGGACCAGAGGCAGGTAAAACAGCAACGCCCTCCTCAAAACGCACTACGGTCGCAGAAGCCGCCCATGCTCACAACGAAGAGCAATTGGCTGCGTTTCGAGCACGGTTAATGCAGCTTGAACCGGCCCAATTTGAGCACTTTGTTAAAGAACTCCTAGATGCCATGGACTATGAGGACGTGCGCGTTACAAAAGTCAGCGGCGATAAGGGCGTCGACGTAATTGCCCGCGTGCAGTTCGGCATCACCGAAATTACCGAAGTCGTTCAAGTGAAGCGAACAGAAAACACCATAACCCGTCCCAAGGTTGATGAGCTTCGTGGAGCACTTCCCTATTTCAAAGCCATCCGAGGTACGATCATCAGCCTTGGCAGCTTTGCAAAGGGCGCCCAAGAAGGTGCGCTCTTTATCGGCGCCGCTCCCATCACGTTGATCGACGGCAAACGACTTCTGGACCTCTGCATTAAACATGAAGTAGGTGTAAAGCGTAGGCCGGTCGAAATTTACGAAATTGACGAAGCATTCTTTGCGGAGAAATTCACTCGTGAAGAGGTCGAAGAGTCCGCGCCGATCACCGATGATAACGAATGATACCTATCTGAAAGAGCTTGCTGCCGATGTCTGATGGGAATTTAATTCTCTACACCACCGAAGACGGTCGCGACCGGATCGAATTGCTCGCGCGGGGCGGCACAGTATGGCTTTCGTTGAATCGGATTGCCGACCTGTTCGAGCGGGACAAATCCGTCATTTCCCGGCATATCGCCAATGTTTTTGAAGATCGCGAATTGGTTGAGGATTCAGTTGTTGCAAATATTGCAACAACTGCCGCTGACGGCAAAATCTATCAGGTCGACCACTATAATCTCAAAATGATCTTGGCCATTGGATACCGCGTGCGCTCACCTCGTGGAGTGCAGTTTCGCCGTTGGGCAACGACGGCATTAAGCGAATATCTTATCAAGGGCTTCGTGATGGACGATGCCCGCCTGAAACAGCCAACCTATGACTATTTCGACGAGCTGCTTGAGCGCATCCGGGATATTCGGGCATCCGAAGCGCGGTTGTATCAGAAAGTCCGTGATATTCTGGCACTCAGCGAAGATTATGATTCTGGATCGAAGGTTGTGAATAGCTTCTATGCCACCATCCAGAACAAGATGTTGCATGCCGTGACTGGTCATACTGCCGCCGAACTCATTATTGTGCGTGCAGACCCTACTACTCAGAATATGGGCCTTACTTCCTGGAAGGGGTCCCGGGTGCGCAAAAGCGATGTCACCACTGCTAAGAACTATCTCGCTCAGCCGGAAATTTCCGAGCTCAACCTCATTGTTACAATGTTCCTCGATACTGCCGATTTACGGGCGAGACGTCGGCAGAGCATGCAATTGGCAGAATGGGAAGGTGTGCTCGATAATTTTCTGCTATCCAATGAGCTAAATGTTCTAAAAAACGCAGGCTCTGTTTCCCACAAACAAGCCGCACAGATCGTTGAGGAACGTTACGAGAGCTTTGATGAGAACAGAAAAAAAGCTGAGCGATTGGCGGATGCCCAGGTTGATGAGCTGGATGAATTGAAGCGAATCGCAGATGACTTGAAGAAGAGTGAGAAAGATCAGCCTTGAGGATGATGCTGGCGTCAGCACCTCCCTTCGCGAGCGCAATTCTGATGAGCCATAAACAAAGCCATTTTAGGAACATTCAGAAATCTGCACCATCCCTCCATCCGCAGGCTCACTCCCCCAGCCCATCCGCTGAAACCCGTTGATGGGGAGGTCCGTACGTTGACCTCTGCCGTCGAGATTGGCGCGACCTGTCTTCTAGAAAACCGTAACCTCAGTAATTTTCGCAGAATTTATCCACGTCACGCTAGCCTCAGCGATAATACCTCCAGCAGAAATCGGAGCTGAATCCACCGGTCGCCTTGCCGGGTTCAGAAAAGACTATTCACGACACATCCAATCACCCGTTTAGAAGAATCCTTTTGAACCAGATCAAGATTATGTGGCTGAGGCTGCCTGTTCGATGAGAGCGGCAACAGCTTGTGGCTTGGAAAGTAGACAGCGTGGCCACCACCCACCTCGTAAACAGCCTTCTTGCGCCCAGGTATGGCCGGGGCCAGCATGGTTTATAAAGTAGTTGGACGCTCACCAGCACCCTTGTTGTTCTGCTTCGTCTTCTAACTCTTCACGAGATAACGATGACGCAGCCCCTCGCACTTGGCAACACCCATGGTAGAACATGAGCGTCCCAGCACTCGGAGCCCGCCTATGTCCGTCACTAATGTCCGCCTCGCCATCGAACGCTTTATAGAATACCCAAAGCCGCAAGTCCTATGCATTCGTGGCGCATGGGGAACCGGCAAGACATGGACGTGGGAAGATGTGCTGAAGAAGGCTGTGGCCGCCGATAAGGTCAAGGCGAAGAAATATGCCAAAGCATCCCTGTTCGGCCTCAATTCTATCAAGGAACTGAAGCGGGAAATTTTCCAATCTACAATCGATATCAAACAAATTGGAAAGCCGTTCGACGCGGAAAACGTCGAGAGCATCATGGTGAGCGTGAAGACGTGGGGGAAATGGGCAATCAACAAGGCCAGCTTCGTCCACGATGACGCGCTCACGGCTGCAATCGAAGTTGCCGCGCTATTCGCCCGTGATCAGCTTATCCTCATTGATGACCTTGAGCGGAAAGGTGACGACCTGCGGAGCGTGGACGTGCTTGGCTACATCTCCCAGCTGCGAGACGACCGCAATTGTAAGGTGGTGTTGCTGCTCAATGACGAGGAGCTGGAGGACAAGCCCGATTTCACATCCTATCTTGAGAAGGTGGTCGATATCTACTTACGCTTCGAGCCTACAGGCACAGAAATCGCCGGCATCGCCGTGCCGGAGATGGACCAGCTTTCGGTCATGGTGCGCGACAACGCAATTGCACTCAATATCAGCAATGTCCGTGTCATTCGCAAAATCCTCGAACTGGTGAAGGATGTAGCGCCTCTCCTCGCCAAATATTCCGAGCTAGTCACCACCAACGCTGCTGGTGTCATCACGCTGTTTGGATGGAGCTATTTCCAGCCCAAAATGGCGCCGCCGCTCGAATATTTGAAGCGAGTGCACACTTATTCCCCGAAGCAGGGTGATGAGCCGCTTGATGTTAAATGGCGCGACCTCCTGCTCAAATACCGGTACACCAACACCAGTGACTTCGATTTGGTGCTGCTGAAGGGGATTGAGAACGGCTATTTCGACAGCGCTGCAATCGACAAGCATGCCGCCGAGCTGCATCGTGCCGACGAGAGGGACAAGGTCGAACAGGAGGTGCGGGCCATCTGGGATGACGTCCATTATTCTTTTACGAAACCGGCGCAAGGCATTCTCGATAAGTTCTTCGAATGCTACATACGCAACATCGATTTTATGACGCTCAGCGATTTGTATGTCTTCGAGCGGCTATTCCGCGAATTGGGAGACGATCGCTCTGATCAACTGGTAGACCACTACATCGAGGTCAACAAAGCCAAACCTGATGCCTTCGACGTCGACCGCCTTGAACGGTTCGGTGATGAACTGTCACCACCAGTAAAAGAAAAAATTGCAGCGGCCGAGGCGGAACAGGCGCCTAAACTCAATCCTGACGAGGTGCTTATGGCGCTTAGTAAGCGTGGCTACGAGGAAGAACTGTACGACGTTGCTGCCAAATTGCCGGTGAGTGAGTACGTCCGTATCTTGAAGGCATATGAAGGGTCGCAACTCTCCGACATCATCTCCGGCCTGCGCCAGTACCTCCGCACAAGTGGGCTGGATCCACGCCTCCACGCCCTTATGGATAAGGCGGGTTTGGCCCTGCGGCAGATTGCGGAAGAAAGCCCTATCAACAATCGTCGGGCAATGCGGCTTGGCCTCATCCAGCGGCTCGATGCCAGAGAAGCGGAGGCAAAAGGTGCTGATGAAGCTGCCGAAGCCTAGGGCTCTGCCCCGCACGCATAAGCGCCTTCAGCCCATCTTCGTTGGTTCTCAACGAAGGGGCTTGCCCCTTGCCACCCGCTTTTCGTCACGAGGCAGACCACCATGGGCCCTCATATGACAGGTTTTGGTCTAGCAGCCGTCTTGCGCCTCGCGGCATAGGCGGCACACCGCTTCTTCTTGCCAGCACCAACGCGCCATGTATGCTTGCCCTTCCCCTAGCAGCGTAGTCAGAACACAAATGAACAGGGGCCCACGGCCCCTGTTCATTAGATGCCGGGCGAAGCCACCGTTCTCTTCAGGATCGTCGTTTGTTTACGCCAGTCTAAACTGCGGTTTGGTTGGGTGAGGATAGGCCGGTGTCTACCCGCTTATTATGAACTCCATCTCTGTCCTTCTAACCAGCAGCAGGACTGCGTTGCTATGCTCCCCAAACGTTTGCGCTCTCTGCGTCGTAAAAACTATAAGGGATTCCTTTAGCGCCCAGTTTTTGATACTTTGCTAGCTCAGAATCAATCCCTTTGAGGCGGTCTTCGCTTGGTTTATAAACGCCGAAATAGAGGTGCTCGATATTTGAGCTGAAAAGTGACGTGTAAATGTGGCTGTCATTTTCAGCTGCAGAGTGACCGCAGATGAACACATTTCCACCGCTGGCTCTTAGCTTGTCTAAGCAATGTCTGAGATATGCTATCGAGTTTATTTTTTTTAATTTCGCCTGCCAAGTACCTTCTGCAACATACAGTGGCAAGCGCTTCTGCTGCGTAATTGATTGCGCAATAGCGTCGATAATGCCGGTATGCCCCATGAGCCTTTTTTGAACATCGCCGATCTCATCGAGAAATAAATGTAATCCACCATGAAGATTGTAAGTATTGCAGTAAGCCCCCGGCTTAAATGGTCCTCTGAAACCACCGGCTTCGATGCCAAGCCCGAATCCGTCCGTATAACCCTTCGTGTCGAGTTGAATCCAATAAAGCAATAGATCGTAATTCAGCGTGAAGTATGTTGCGAAGTTTTTTAGAAACGCGCGACTGCTTTCGAAGTGAGGCTCTATATCCTCGCGATGTGCAGGATGAATCGTGCGGATAGCGCCGACAAGTTGTTCCCGCAGCCTGTCGGCATCGGAGCGAAATTGGTTGGCTTGAGCCTCATTTTCGTAAGCATCTTCAACCTGTGCTGCTTCTTCAAGCGCCCTAATCACGGCCTCGAAGTCAACCGTGCCGAACGAGTCGAAGAGCCGCCGCAATGGTTCATCCTCATCCAAGTCTGTTTTCTCAAGGAGCGTCCGGTAGGTAAAGTATTGACTTGAAAAACCGTTTCCAATCAATAATGACCTGTCCTTGTTACTGGTTGCATCAATAGCCTCCTGGAACGTGTTAACAACTGGCATGAGATTTTAACTTCCATACTTTTAATGGTTACATATATACAAATCCATGAATTAACAGTGGCGACAGATTATTCATTTAATACCAGTAGTGTTATGCAATAGTTTTTAGTCAAATAATATTCATGATTAATAGTTTCGGACGCCATCCTACCCTTTATTGACCGCATGGCACGCAAATGAAAAATATGTGGTAAGTTTATCTCATTTCTTTGGAAACAATACATGACCGCTCTCAAAAGAACGATACTTCAGTCCTTTGCTAAATTGCCGAAGACCCTTTTGCGCAAATTTGTTATTCGTAAGCTAACAGAGACTGGCACCGAGATGCCGCTTGAGGCCGTCGATGCCTTTACAGATCATCTCCTTTCGGGACAACGCAGTGTTTTCTTCTGGCAAGACGGGACAGAGGGTGAACTAAAAGAACTAAGACTAGTCTTTACTGAGGAGGATGGCCGAGAGTTAGATGCAGCCATTACCAAAGCACTGGAGATCGTCCCAGAAGCCGTACAAAACGCCACAGCTCAAGCTGCCAAACTAATGTTTCGGGCGCTGTGCGAGCGTTGGACAATCGAAGGTATCGCCCAACACAGTGATGCTGAGGGATTTCGGGATCGGATGCAAGAACGTTGGGGTGAGGGTCTTGGTTACCTGCGCATGCTGCTCACATGTTGCCGCGAAGCTGGTCAGGAAGCGCTGACGCGTTACAATAAGTCTAAGTCCAACAAGTACACTTTTCGCCGTTGGGTATCTGTGCGGCTGCATGCACGGGCCTGTCAAGTTTCAGATGAAATTATTTGCCTGATGGAGAACGGTTTTGCTGATGGCGCCATGGCACGGTGGCGTACGTTGCATGAACTTTCCGTGGTTGCTGCCATGATCACAAACGGCGATGAGGACCTTGCCGAACGCTATATCCTTCACGACGCCGTCGAGGTAAAGCGTCAAGCCGACGAATACGATGCAACCCAACTACTGCTTGGCAACACCCCGATAAAAAAGCGGCAGCGGGCAGCCATCGAGCGCCGATACCAAACAGTCATGGACCGCTTTGGTCCAGCGTTTACCCACCCCTATGGATGGGCAGCCAAACATCTGAATCATAAAAAGCCAACGTTCAAAGAAGTTCAGGTTGCGGCTGGCAGTAGTGGTATGAACAGTTACTACAAACTGGCATCATTCAATGTTCATGCGGGAGCACGCAGCCTATTCTTCAATTTGAGTTCAATCGGCATTCAGGATGTCATTCTGGCTGGCAAAAGCAATGCTGGTCTTGCCGAGCCAGGCGACCGTATGGCCCAAACCTTGCTGCTTATTACCAGCCTGTGTATTGGCATCTCATCCAATTTCGATCGGATAGCTGAACTCAACTGCCTGATTCATATAAGAGACGCTGCTGGACTCGCGCTAAGGCGCGCGGAACGCCGCCTTGTGCGACAAGAGCGGGCGAGACAGAAGCTGGCGGCCGAGCAACAGGTGAAGCGCAATTCAATGAGTAAATAGATACTAACACGAGGATTGAATTACATATTTCCTCATTCATGCCTGATTTTACCCCTCTTTAGAATAGTTTTGAGCCTACGGCGCAATTATGTACTTCCCAGTGAGATATTACTTATGCCGCTGCATCAGGCAAGGTGAGCTTTCACGGCGACTGTTCCCCAATCATAATCCGGAATCGTCCCTAAGTGAGCTAATCGAACTTTAAGGGTTCCTTTCTCGTTCCAAGATTGGATCCCGACGAAGATATCGTCGCTCGCACTGCCCCACGCACGAGCGTGCCACATAAGGGGTCACAAGAGTGCATGATTTGGTTCAACTGAACCGTATCACCCAGTGGAAATTCCATAGTATTCTCCATTCGCCACACGTTTCTCCGAATTACAATAATCGAAACTCGCGAGTACTGGCGAACTTTACCAGAAGGGGGTCAAGTTTCTTGTGGATGCGTGATGGATGCTTACTTAAACGAACGTCCCGCTACGAAGTACTGCATCGACGAATGCCACTGCCGGCGACATCCCTCAAGCCACAGGCTCCATCCCCCGGCCCGTCTGGTGAAACCCGTTGATGGGGGGAGGTCCGCGTGGGCCGTTGGCCACTCAGGTGGCGTGTCTTGTCGAGCTGGTAGGGCGTTAGTAGGGTTGCAGTGTGCCAAGGCAAGCATCAGGGTGATACGGCGTGCTATAGGCCCGCGATGAAAACCCATGCTATATCAATATGTTATCCTATTCCACACCGCTCTGTGCCACGCGATCCAACCGTCTGAAACGGTTGCGGAATATAATTCGTAATGATGGGGTCCTCGGTTCGATTCCGGGAAGCGGCACCAGTTCCCCATTGATATAGTTGCGCGCGCCGGTAATTCGACCTGGGGATATGGCTCGTTTTTCGAATGGCGACTTCAAGACTGCGCCAGACGCTTCCTAACTACTTTCCGCACACGCCACCAGTAAGTCTGCTCCGCACCATCGCTGCGATACCACACGCGCTCATGTCGGGCGAAAGCCTCATGTTCCGGGTCGGCGTAGCTGGCAATAATGTCACCTGCCATGCTGTCGATCTCAGCTTTCGGGATCATTCTCGGCTTAATAGCGTCTATCCAAACGACCCATAGGATGAGGCCAATGAAAATCACAACCTGACTGCCGCAGAAGATCAGCAGAAACAGAGCTATACCTTGGAAAACCATATCCAACATTTGCCATCCTCGGACACATGACGATATGTAGATTATCGTCAACAAACTAAAAGTGGAAGCACTTTTGTGGACTATAATCCGTTGGACTATTGTCTACAGCATGATCAATCCGCAGAATGGAAAACGTTCGCGGAATTCTGGCGCGCAATGTCAGGCTTGGCAGACAGCAGCTGCATCTTTCTCAGGAAGAGCTCGCGGCTCAAGCAAATATTGACCGCACCTATATCTCGGGCATTGAGCGGGAAACGCGAAATCCAACCATTACGATTGTCGCCAAGATCGCGGAAGTTCTTGGAACCACGGCGGCGGCGCTGCTTACCAATCAATCAAAAACAACAGAATTCTAGCCTTGCAGGACATAACTCTCGCCCCCGCATAGCCACCTGCCAGCACACAAGGCAGCGCCAATGCTGGCATTGGCGGCCAAGCAAGCCGCCTCGGAGGCCATCTGCGCTGGTTATTTCGTCAGCTTGGCGACCTGCGTGCTGATGATGGCAATGAACAATCCGGGGTCACCAAAAGCCCGCGCGGAGAGCATGGCCCCGTGAACCGAGGCCATCAGCATCTGGGCCTCCTCCTCGGGCCGCCCGTTCAACCGGAACAGGTCCTGCTGCGCTCCGGCGCTCAGCACCGACGCAAGCCATGCCGCGAGACTTTGGAAATGCGCGCGGACGCGTGATGCGACCTCATCGGGCAGCATCGGCATCTCGCCAGCCAGCATCGCGCAGACGCAGAAGGGCTGCGAGGCATCGCGAATGCATGTGTCCCAGTAATTCAGGTAGAACTGCAACTGTTCGGCAGGGCTTGCGACCTGCGCGCGGAGCGCTTGCAAACCGGTTTCGGCCTGCTGCCTGTAACGGTCCACCAGCACCGCGACCAGTTCCGCCTTCGTCGGAAAGTGATGGTGGATGCTCGCCTTCCGGATGCCGATCGCAGCCGAGATATCGGCATAGCTGAACCCGTTATAGCCTCCCGCGACGATGAGAGACTGCGCGATATCAAGAATCTTTTCTGAAGTCGAAGCCATTGATTTCATAGCGCTGCCTACCTTCTGGTAGGCTGGATGTCAAGATTGTGCATCGCTCCCGCTTTTCACAATGAGGTGTTCGAGCACCGGGTTGACTCACAGGCGCAGCCTTCCTACTGGTAGGTAGACAACAACAAGGAATCTGCCAATGCAAAGCCAATCTTCAACCCCGTCCAGCTGGCTGCGAACCTATTATTTTGCGCGCGCCATCTTCTCCGTCGCATGGGTTGCCGCCGCCATTCTCTTCAGTGCGCAACCCGCTCTCGCCGTGGTTCTGCTCGTCATCTACCCGGCATGGGACGCCCTCGCCAATCTGGTTGATGCCCGTGTCAATGGCGGCCTGAAAGCCAACCCGTCCCAAGCATTGAATGTCGCGGTCAGCACGATAACGACGATTGCCGTCATCGCAGCGTCGAGCAGCAGCATGTATGCCGTGCTGGCGGTGTTTGGCGTCTGGGCGATCTTTTCAGGTCTGCTGCAGCTGAACACGGGAATAAAACGCTGGCGTCATTGCGGCGCGCAATGGCCGATGATCCTGAGCGGCGCGCAATCCGCCCTTGCCGGCGGTTTCATGATCAGCCGATCCATCGGCACTGTTGCGCCGACAATACTGGACATTGCTCCCTATGCGGCATTCGGCGCATTCTACTTCCTGCTTTCCGCAATCTGGCTTGCCGTCACGGCCTACCGCAAGGCAGTTGCCTAGGCGTTATCGCGCCCTAATCGCGATCCGGCGCGGCGGTGAACACCGCCCGTTGGGCAGCGAAGGCGCGCTGGTAGGCGGGGCGCGCTTCGCCGCGCGCGACATAGGCGGCAAGGCTCGGATATTCCGCCAGTATCCCCGACGCCCGCAGCCGGATGAGCACGTGCACCATCATCAGGTCCCCGGCGCTGAACGCGCCGTCGAGCCACTCGGCATCATCAAGCCGGGTGGAAACTTCGCCGAGCCGGTCCCGGATGCGGTTGTCGACGAGAGGCATGCGCTCTGCGCGCCAGCTCCTGTCCCCCTCCGCAAACAGGGCGACCTGACGCTCGAGGATCGGCGGTTCCACCGTGGCGACAGCGGCAAACATCCATGCGATGGCACGCGCCCGCGCATTGGCATTATCCGGCAGGAGGCCGGGATTGCGCCCTGCGATATGCAAGACGATGGCCCCGGATTCGAACAAAGCGAGCCCGTCTTCCTCATAGGTCGGAATCTGTCCGAACGGCTGCAGCGCCAGATGCGCGGGCTCCTTCATCGCCCTGAATGAAACAAGTCTGGTAGTGTAGGGCTGGCCGACTTCTTCCAGCGCCCAGCGCACGCGCATGTCGCGCGCCAGGCCCTGGCCCTTGTCGGGTGAGCGTTCAAAGGCGGTAATGGTTATCGTCATGGCGGTTCTCCATCGCTTCTGCGTCCTGAAGACGATTGGCTATGCGGGATTCCGACACTGCTTGCTTGAGATAATCTTCGCCCTTGGGGGAGCGTCATCCTTGACCCGCCGATCCATATAAGCCTCCGGCCAGCCGATATCGTCAAGAATATGGTCGGGAAGCTCGTTGATATGCCGGTGCGTACGGGCCTTGCGCCAGCGCCGCGCAAGAGGGCTGGACAGGCGCTTCATCCCGGTGATGACATGTGAAATCAAATCGGCCATTTCAGCCTCCATCATTCTGGTTTCCCGGTTGGTGCGGCCGTTGTCTCCCCCCCGGAAAGGGGGAGATCCCGTTGCCACGCAAACCGCGAGCGCCGGTCAGGACCAATGCGCGCGCAATTCACGGTTGAATGCTTCCGGCCGCTCCTCGGGGAAGAACAGCCGGGCGCCCTCGAACTCGACGACGCGGCGCGTGCCGGGTATGCGCCCGGCCAGCCAATGGGCCCACTTCCGGTCGAAATAGACGTCATCGGTCGCCCAGACGATCAGGGTCGGCACATCCAGCATGCGCAGTTTCGGCTCGATGGCGACGGTCTGGCTGTTGTCAAAGGCGGCAACGAAACGCTCGAGCCCGCGGATGCGATCCGGCGCGGAGAAATAGGGCTTGAGATAGATGTCGATCGTCGCGTCGCTGACGCTTGCCGTGTCCTCGTAGCAGGGGCCGAGCGCGCCGGGCGAACGGAAGATGTCCTTGTTGTCCAGCATCGCCGCCAGCGTATCGCGCAGGCCGCCTGACGCGCACAGGTCGACGAAGCCCTGGAACGCCTGCGGCGGCCAGTTGTCATGGGTGTCGCAGTCCGTCAGGGTAAGGCTGCGGACACGGCCTGGATGGTTGACGGCAAAGATCTGGCACACCGCGCCGCCGCCGTCATTGCCGACGAGATCGACCGCATCGATGCCAAGCGCATCGAGAAACTCCGCCAGCATTGCCGCCTGCGCGGCGGTGGACAGGTCCTGCGTCGCGGACGCCTCCGTCGCACCGTGGGCGAGCGTGTCGATGGCAATGCAGCGGCGGATATCCGACAGGCCCGCCAGCTGATGCCGCCAGAGATGGCTGTTGACGAGAATGCCATGGACGAAAAGCGCAACAGGGCCCGTACCCGCCTCGGCATAATGGATACGCCCGGACGGCGTATCCACGTGCTTGCGGGCAGCCTGAAACTGCTGCACGGTCATGACGGCTTCCTCGGGGCGGCTTCCCGCAGCTTGCCGGCGCATTCCTCGCAGCAGACTTCCACGGTCTGGTCGCCGATCTTGACTTCGATGATGGTCGCATCCAGCGCGTCATCGCAGACGGCACAGGTTTTCTGGCTCATGATCTCACCTCCTTTTCCCCGCCTATCGGGCAGGTGCAGGAGACCATCGCGAGCGTTTCGCTGCTATCGAGATCTTTAGCTGTTTCCGGGGTGCGCCGACTGGACAAAGGCGCTGGGCGAACGGCCATAGGCCTGTTTGAACGCCGCGGTGAAATGGCTGTGGCTGGAAAAGCCGAGATCGAGCGCCAGCGCCGTCAGATCATCCGAGCGCGGCAGCAGATCGAGGGCGCGGGCAAGGCGCAGGCGCAGGTGATAGCGGTAGAGCGGCATGCCTTCGACCTGCTGGAACACCTGGGTGAGATAGACGGGTGAGCCGCCGATCTCCCGGGCAATGTCAGCCAGGGTCCAGCGGCGGGAGAGATCGCCCGCCAGCAGCAGCTTGACCCTGTCGGCCAGACGGCTGCGGGCAAAGCTGGCGCGTGGCACGTGTGAGGTGCGCGGACCAAGACTGCGGCACACCAGCGTCAGCAACAGGCTTTCGGCTTCCAGCGGCTCGATGCTGGCGTTTTCCAGATGGTGCCGGAGGAGTGCCACCAGCGCTTGCGCCCGCGGGTCGATGCGCTGGTGCTGGCCGCGAAACCCGAACATACCGCCCTTTTTCAGCAGGGACGGCGGCGCCAGCTCCTGCAAAACCGTTTCGGGCAGCGCCATGGACAGGCTCGAGTCACCGCCGCGGACGGGGTGGCTGACCTGATAGCCCTCGCCCGCATTGAAGAACAGCACGTGGTTGGCATCGGCCACCGCCTGCCCGCTGCCGACATGCCTGACATAGACCCCGCGATAGGGGAAAACGAGGTGGGTGGCGGATGTGCATTCCTCGGCGCTGCGATGCCGGCAATGGCCGTGGCAGCGGACATTCTTCAGCGACACGACATCCGTATCGAGAAGATCGCTAACTTCAAATTCAGGCATTCCGGCCGTATTGCAAGGCTCGTTCATCGAAAGTCCAATTTCCCGCGGTGCTGTTTCAGCCTACATCAGGGCTCCTGACATCCTGATGTCAGGAGCTTTGAACAGACAATTCATCGGCAAATGATTGCTCGCCAATCGCCAAATCAGCCCTTATAAGGGGGCGCAGTGCGGTTTGTTGGGGATAAAGTTCCGCGTGCCTCGATATTGCCATGTTAGACAATAGCCTCGCGCGCAATGGAAGCGTGACGTACGGGACCTGATGACGCGATCAAACGCAAAAAGCAGAATCGAACAGGCAATCGACGATAATTTTGGCGCCATCCGCCAGATATCGCGCATTGTCCGCTTTTCGCTTTTCACCCATGCGCGCTTCCTCTCGGCCATTCTGGTCGCGGTGATTGCCTCTGCCGCCATGTTTGCAGGCGTCCTCACCGTCATGAACCGGCGCCCGCCCGTGGCCATCGCCGCCATTGCCGCACCGCTGCGCACGCGGCCGGCAGCCGCGCCGAAGGGCGACCGCCTCCCCCCGCCCGCCATCGTGCAGGCGGTACCGGTGGCCAAGGTGCTGGAAAGCCAGGCGGACGGTTCGACGGAAAAATTCGCCTATCATCAGGTCAAGCTCGGCGCGAACAAGCAAACGCGGGCGCGGCCCGGCGCGGGCCACGCCGCCGCACTCGCCCAGCGGTTTCCGCCCGCCAGCACCGATCCGTTCCAGTCCATTTTGACGGAGAAATCCACGAAGACCAAAACCACGGGCATGCCCGTGGCATTGGCGAGCTTGGGCGAAGAACGCATTCTCGTGCGCGGAACGCCGATCAATGTCAGCACGGCCAAGGTGCAGCCGGCTCCCGCTGTCGAGCAGGTGGTTGCCCTGCCCACCCAGGGCGGAGACATCGGCGGTCTCCTGGCCGCAGCCAACATGACCAACGAGGACCGGGCGGCGCTGCAGACGGCACTGACGGCCAGCAGCAGCGCGTCGCCGGAGCGGATCGAGCTTCTCCTGGAAAAGGCGCCGCGCAAGGATGCGCCTGAGCGGCTGCTGATGGCGCGGCTTTTCCGGCACGACAGCCCGCCATCCGATCTGGCGCGCGACGATGGCGGCATCCTGCGGCGCGTCAGCAACCCGCGGCAGTTCGAACGCCTCGCCCATGATGCCCACATGGCAAGCGCCGATGTGACCAGCCCCGATACGCGCAGGGACGACCGGGCGCAGGCGGCCGAAAAGGAATTTCCCGCCGCCATGCAGCAGCTGGAAAAGCTGAATGTTCCGGCCCACATGGCGGGACAAATCCTGCAGCTTGCCAAGGAAAACGGCATCAAGCTGACCGATGCGGCTCTGCTCGACCAATCCGTCGAACTGGTGTTCCGCACCAATGAACAGGGCGAATCCGAGCCTGTTGCCGTGACCTTCAACACGAAGGACAAGACCAAGCGGTTTTACCATTTCCGCGCAGCGCCCGGCAACAAGGCGGAATTCTTCGACGAGGACGGCCAGTCGGCCTCCAAGACCCTGATGAAAAACCCGGTTCCGAACGGGCGGCTCGGCGATGGTTTTGCCTGGCGCACGCACCCGATCCTGAAAGTGCGCAAGCACCACAACGGTGTCGACTACGCTGCGCCCTTCGGCTCGCCCATTCTCGCGGCGGGCGATGGCGAGGTGGTGCTGATCTCATCGGAATCCGGCTACGGCAAATATGTCCGCATCAAGCATGATGGCGGGTTCTTCACCACCTATTCGCATATTTCGCGAACGCCGCCATCGCTGAAAGTCGGCCAGCGTGTCAGCCAGGGGCAGGTGATTGCCTATATCGGCTCGACCGGCCTCTCCACGGGCCCGCATCTCTACTACGAACTGCGCATCGGCGATAAATATTACGACCCGACCGCAACACCGCTGCCTGCCGGAACCGATCTTGAAGGCGCGCGATTGACGGATTTCCGCAAGCAGATCAGCCACGTGGAAAACATCGAGAACTATATCGGCGCACGCATCGCCACCGCATTTGCCCCGCCGGACGATGGCCGGGTGCACACGGCCATCCATTAGATTTTTGCAGGACCAATCGGCGAAGGCCGATCAGTGGCTGCCCGCTTCGCTGTCGAGATGCGCCATCTGGGCGGCGGCATAGCGCTCTCCGGCAGCAGCGCCTTTCGGCACAGCCTGCTCGATGCGCTCCAGATCATCCCCGGACAAGGTCAGATCCAGCGCGCCCAGTGCTTCGCTCAGGCGATCCCGGCGGCGGGCGCCAACAACGGGAATGATGTCATCGCCCTGCGCGGCGACCCAGGCAATGGCAATCTGCGCCACGGTGACACCCCTGGCTTCGGCAATGCCCTGCAGCGCATCGACCAGACGCAGGTTCTTGTCGACATTCTCACCCTGAAAGCGCGGGCTGTGGGTACGGAAATCGGCAGGACCAGCCGCATCCTTGCGCCAATGGCCGCTGATCAGGCCACGTGACAGCACGCCATAGGCGGTGATGCCGATGCCCAGTTCCCGGCAGGTGGCGAGAATACGGTCCTCGATACCGCGCGAAATCAGCGAATACTCGATCTGCAGATCGACAATCGGATGGACGGCGGCAGCACGGCGGATGGTTTCGGGTCCAACCTCCGACAGGCCGATATGCCGGACAAACCCGGCCTTCACCATCTCTGCGATGGCACCGACCGTCTCCTCGATCGGCACATTCGGATCAAGGCGCGCCGGGCGATAGACGTCGATATAGTCGACACCCAGCCTTTGCAGGGAATAGGCGAGCGAGGTTTTCACCGCCGCGGGCCGTCCGTCAAAGCCGATCCAGCCGCCAGCAGGGTCACGCTGCGCACCGAACTTGACGCTGAGGATCGCCTGATCGCGCTTTGTGCCCTTGAGCGCTTCGCTGATCAGCAGCTCATTATGGCCCATGCCGTAGAAATCGCCGGTATCGAGCAGGTTGATGCCCGCTTCCAGCGCCGCGTGAATGGTCGCAATACTCTCGGCACGGTCAGCGGGACCGTATATGCCGGACATGCCCATGCAGCCCAGACCCAATGCCGAGACCTGCGGACCGGTTGCACCCAATGGACGAATTTGCATCTTGTCGAACTCCTTTTGCCGCCGCACTTCCTGCGGCAGGTTGGCTCTTTATAAACCAAGGGCATTTGTGCGATAATCTATCCTACTATGTACGGGCTGTACGGAAAACCGAACAATGAACGATCCCAATCTCAGCGATCTCGATGCGCTTGTGTCCGTGGCGCGAGCCCGCAGCTTCCGCGGCGCCGCCAAGCTGCGCGGTGTCTCGGCCTCGTCGCTCAGCGATGCCATCCGCCGGCTCGAAGAGCGTGTCGGCGTGCGCCTGCTCAACCGCACCACCCGCAGCGTTACGCCCACGGAGGCAGGCATACGCCTGCTCGAACGGCTGACGCCGGCACTCGGCGAGATCACCGGCGCGCTCGATGCGCTCAACAGTTTTCGCGATAGCCCGACGGGAACGCTGAAGCTGAATGTTCCCACCATCGTCGCCCACTGCATCCTGCCGCCGATTGTCAACCGGTTCCTCGCGGCACATCCGGGGATCAGGCTGGAAGTAACCACCAACGACACCTTCATCGACGTGCTGGCAGCCGGTTTCGACGCAGGTATCCGCTATGATGAAAGCATCGAGCAGGACATGATCGCCGTGCCCATTGGCCCGCGCACCCAGCGTTTCATCTGCGTTGCAACACCGGCCTATCTGGAAAAGCACGGCGAACCGCAGCACCCGAAGGACCTGCTGCAGCATGCCTGCATACGCCACCGCTTTGCCAGCGGCGCCATGGCGCCGTGGGAGTTCGAGCGGAATGGGGAACTGGTGAAGGTCAACCCGACGGGGCCGTTGATCGCCTCCACCATGGATCTGGAACTCGGTGCGGCGCTGGCAGATCTCGGCATCATCAGTACATTCGAGGAATTTTTGACGGAAGGCCTCGAAAGCGGCGCTTTCCGGCCCGTCCTCGCCGAATGGTGGCAGAGTTTTTCAGGCCCCTTCCTCTACTATCCGAGCCGCAGGCTCATGCCGGCTCCGCTGCGCGCATTCGTGGATTTCATCAAATCCGGCGGCGCGAAGCCTTGAAAGAGGGATGCCTATTCTTCCTCTTCCTCGTCATCATCGGACTCGATCACATCCCAGATGAAGGCGTTCAAACGCTCTTCGATGCTTTTCCTGGAAGCGCCGGCTTTTTCCATCTCGCGCTTGATCTTGACGAACTGCGCCTTGTCTTCGGGCGAGAGGTATTTTGCAGCGTTTTCGAGTGATGACATGGAACTGGACATACGCGGCTCATACCTTTTCGGACGCGACAATGGAAGGATCATATCACGCCCAGAGCCAGTCCACCCTTAAGAAGTTGAGGCAATATGCTGCTCCTGGCCGTTATCCCTGCCGCGCTCCGCCTTGTCACGACCCGCAGGGTCAGCCAAGAGCAGTGGTGGATTGCTGTCACCAAGCGGCATGTGACTGAGGATATGGATCCGGTTTTGCGCATCACGACGGATGGAATAGACCAGTTCGCCATCAAGACCGCTGTTCATCTGCCTGCTTGCGAGCCGGAACCGCAGCGTCAGCGCCACCAGCCCCAGCACGAAGGCGGGCGGAACGATCAGCCACAGCACCTTCAGCCAATCGGAGAGCGATTGGTACGTGTCAAAAAAATCCTGCCAGAAATTGTAGGTATCCATATCGATGGCTCAAAAATTCAACGTCAGTTGTGACTTATAGTATACATATCGCAAGCGCATTGACCAGCACTTTTCGCCTATTGTTACTCATAGTGTGTAGACTTAAAAGCTACATGCACGGCCACATGCCGCCATGGACTCAAGGCAGATCGTTGGCAGAAATGTGAGAAGAATCCGGGAAGAGATGGGCCTATCTCAGGAGCAGCTTGCCTTTGAGACAGAGCTGCACCGGACTTATATCAGCGGTGTCGAAAGAGGCGTCAGAAATCCGACGGTTCTGGTGATCGACCGTTTGGCAAAAGCACTTGGTGTGCCGCCCCATCGGCTTTTGATGCCGGGTAATATCTAGCTTAAATTGCAGCGATTACTGAATGGCTGGCATTCCCGTCCCGCGTGGTTCGACAAGCTCACCATGAGGGGGCCGGGTTGATTGCAAGGAGCCATATTCTGCAATGTTTGCGATTAGCTTTGCAGCCATCCACGTCCCTCATGGTGAGCCTGTCGAACCACGCACGATCAGCTTGCCGCGCAAAACCATCTCCGGCGCCAAACCCACGAGCTGCGTGTAACGCGCCGGGTCCGTCGCCCCCTCGGTGTTGACAATGAACACGCGCGAACCGGCATCAAGATGGATGGCTTTGCGCAACTCATGATCTTCAGCAACAGCGAGCAGGCCAGCCAAACCGGCGCCGCCGCTTTCGCCCGCAACGACGGCCATGTCCTTTCCCAGCGGCCGGGCCAGGCGGTTCATCGCCGCGACAGCCCCTTCCTCTTCAACCGTCATGAACGCATCGGCGACACGCGAGAGGATACGCCAGGCCACGGGTGACGGCTCGTAGCATTCGAGCATCGCCATGACGGTGGCTTCGCCGTGGGCGATCTGGACCACCTCGCCCGCCTGCGCGCTGGCAAAAATGCAGGCGGCGCGGGCCGGTTCGATCACGATGAAGGCCGGACGTTTTTTTCCAAGAACAAGCGACAGATATGCTGCGAGTGCCGCGGCAACGCCGCCCACACCGGCCTGCACGAAGACGTGGGTTGGCGTTTGCGGCAGTGCACGCAAGGCTTCGCGGATGATGGCCGTGTAGCCCTGCATCACCAGCCCGGGAATGCGTTCATAACCCGGCCAGGAGGTGTCGGACACAACCGTCCAGCCATTGGCCGCGCATACCCGCGCCGACTCCCGGATGGAATCGTCATAGGTGCCGTCGACGCGGATCATCTCGGCACCGTAGCGGGCAATGGCCGCCACCCGTTCATCGCTCACCCCGGCATGCACGAAGATCGCCGACTGCGCACCCACAAGCCGGGCCCCCGCCGCGACGGACTTGCCGTGATTGCCATCGGTCGCGCAGCCGAAGGTCATGCCGCTGGCGATGGCGCGAACGGGCGGTGTGTGGAGTTCCGCAATATCCACGGCGCGTCGCAATTGCCGCTCCGCTTCCTCGAGCACGAGCCGGATTACGGCATAGGAGCCGCCCAGCGCCTTGAAGCTGCCGAGACCGAGGCGCGCGCCCTCATCCTTGACGTGGAGCGCGGCAATCCCGAGACCGGCGGCCAGCGCGGGCAGTGCATGCAGCGGCGTCGGCGCGTGATTGTCCCGATGGGACAGATACCGTTCCGCTTCCTCCGCCGCGTCGACACCCAGGGTCTCCGCGTCCCGCGGGTCGAGCGGCTCATTGTGGGTGGAATGCCGGTTAAGGATCAACATTGCTCTTTCACTCCTGCCGTTTGCGCATTTATAGTGCGCTTGAGGCGAGAAAAGCGCTCTTATTTGGCGTGTCTTGCGCAAGTTTGTTGCATGAAGGAGGTGTTCCATGGCCAAACCACTGCTGACCGCGCCAGCCGAGCTCGATCATTTCGATCTTGCGATCCTCGACATCCTGCAGAAGGACAATGCAACGCCGCAACGGGTCATCGGTGAAGCGGTCAACCTTTCCGCGCCGGCGGTGCAGCGCCGGATCAAGCGCATGGAGGAAAGCGGCGTCATTCAGGCCAATGTTGCCGTCCTCGACCCCGCCAGGCTCGGGCAGCCGATCACGATCCTTGTCGAAGTGGAGGTGGAAAGCGAGCGCATCGATCTGATCGATGCGGCGAAAAAGAGCTTTGCCGCCGCGCCGGAGGTGCAGCAATGCTACTATGTCACCGGTGAGGCCGATTTCATGCTTGTGATCATCGTGGCCAGCATGGCCGCCTATGAAGGCCTGACCCGGCGGCTGTTCTTTGCCAACCACAATGTCAAACGCTTCCGTACGGTTGTGGTGATGGACCGCGTCAAGGCGAGTCTCGCCATCCCGCTGACCTGATATTCACCCCCGTTTTCGAGGCCGGCGCGCGAGACCGCGCGCCGGATTAATGTTGTTTGCCCGCTCTGGATCAAACTTGACGGGCAGCACCATGTCTCAGCCGTGCCAGCAGGTTGAGCCAAGGCATCCCATGGAAAATGCTCATCAGCACATACATGAGGGTCATGCCGCTGAAGGGCGATGCATTCTGCGTCGCCGAGCAGATCATGCCGGCGTCGCCGGAGAGGGCTGTGACGAGCGCCATAACAGCGAATGTCGGTGCCGCGGCGAGACGCAGCCAGCCGGCAATGCCGGGATCAGACGCGCTGCCGGAGTCCGGGCGGAACATCGACGTTCAACCCTGACCGTATTTATCGTGATGGCGCCACCAGACACCGTTCTCATTCCGGCCGAACGGCGCACGATCCAGCCATTGATACATGCCCCAGATGCCGTCGAGGCCGCGCGCATAGCTGGAATAGGTGTGATAGACGACGCCCTTATCGAGCACGAAAGCGCTTAGCCCCGGCCGGTCACGGGTGAAGGTGGCAGCATCGGTGCCTGTCATGGCCGCCATCAGATCGACAGGCCCTTCTTCACCGCGCAGCTTCCATTGCTGCACGGTCTTGCCCGCCGGCGGCTGGGGAGCCGGTGCCTCCCGGCGGAAATTGTATTCTATGCCGCCGTTGTGCTGTTGCTCCTCCGTGAACAAGACGCTGAAATCCTGATTGAAATCAGTGTTGAACGACGAAGCCCAAGGGAAACTCCAGCCCATGCGTTGTTTGAAACCCTGCAGTTTCGCCAGCGGTGCACGCGATATCGCCGAGAAGGCGACGTCATGATTTTCCAGATGGACGGTGACGCCGTTGAACCCGTCGGCGATCGCCGAGCAGGACGGGCAGCCGGCGGTATAGTCGGGTCCGAACATGAAGTGGTAGACGAGAAGCTGCGAACGGCCCTTGAACAGATCCGCCAGCGAGGCGCTTCCCGCATCGGTATCGAACCGATATTCCTTGTCGATGCGAACCCAGGGCAGTTCCTGGCGCCGCTGTGTCAGCGCGTCGCTGCGCCGCGTCAGATCCTTCTCATCCTTGAGCAGGTCGATCCGCGCAGCCAGCCATTCCTCGCGCGTTCCAGTTATATGAGATGTCATCATTCTTCTCCTTCGATTGTCGGTTGCCTGTCGTCCGTCATTGGCGGCGCGACATGTTGCTTACCGGTCCTGAGTTTAGGGCCGGATACCGAAAGCATGGGAGTTACAATTGTGACGGGATTTCCTTGGGCATGTCCCTTGCATGGTCACGCACCGCATGTGTGCCATCGCAATTGTCCGCGAACCTCAGGAATTGAGCGGCTTGTCCGGCCCCGGGTCGCCGCCCGCTGCCGCCACCACCAGCCTGCGCAGATAGTGGTTCCAGCCCTTTTCGTGGTTGACGCGTTCCGTCTCGTTCGGCAGCCCGCTATGGGTGAAGCGCACCAGCGTGCCTCCCTCCTTCTCGATGAGGTCTATCTCGACCAGGCTCGACCCCGGCGGCACGTTTTCATGCCCTTCCCAGCCGAAACTGTAGGCGAGGCGGTGGACAGGAATCACCTCGGTGAACTGACCGCGAACGGTGTGCGCGTCGTTGATGCTCAGGAGATAAATGCCGCCGGGATGCGGCTCGATTGTCGCTTTCGTCCCCATCCAGCGCAGGATCTTGTCGGGATCGGTGAGGAAGGCGAAGACCGTCGCCTGCGGGGCGGCAATCTCGATTTCATTGCGAAGCGTCTCGGTCATCGGCGATCTCCTCCCAACAGGACGCATTCTCACTTCGGCATCGCGCAATGTAAGCCAATCGGGATTTCGCGCAAGAAACAAAAGCGGATGACAGGGACCCGGCATCGCTGCATGATGGCGGGCATGCAGTTGCCGTCCGCTCTTTCCTTTCTCGTCGACGAAGCGACCGGTATGCCGGATGGCGATGCCTTTCTGACGGCGCTCGCGGCCCGGCTCATCGCCGACGGCCTGCCGCTGGCCGGCGGCACGCTCACCCAGGCGGCACCCCATCCGGTCATTGGACGGCGCACCTGGCTGTGGCGCGCCGACACGGGACAGGTGATCGAGGCGCTGGGCCTGGCCGGTCCAGCCGAGTCCCAGGACGCCAACCTTGCCGGCAACTGGCTGGCCAGCCTCGGGACGAATACCGTGCAGGAGGATTTCGCCAACGGTGCCATCCTTGGCTGGGCCGCGCACCGTCCGCTGACCGGGGAGGAGTCGGACCTGCTACGCCAGGCCGCCCGCTTTGCCGCTGCGCCGCTGGCATTGCTGGCCGCGCGTTCGACGCTGACCGCACTCCTGACCACCTATCTCGGCCGGCGCAGCGCGACGCAGGTCCTGGCCGGGCGTTTGCGGCGCGAGCCGGGCGAGACCATCCGGGCCGCCCTGCTGTTCGCCGATCTTCGCGGCTTCACCGAATTGTCGGAGACAACAGGAGCGAAGGACGTGATCGCCGCACTCGACGCGTGGTTCGACCGGATCGCCGGTGCCGTCCATGCCTTTGGCGGCGAGGTGCTGAAATTCATCGGCGATGGCGTTCTGGCGATTTTTCCGATTGGCGAGCGTGATGCTGCCGGCGCCTGCGGCGCGGCGCTGCGTGCGGTCGCCGCTGCCCGTGCCGGGATGGACCACCTCAACCGCGACCGCGCCGCGCGGGGGGGGCCGCCGCTGTCGTTCGGCACGGCACTGCATCTCGGCGACATGCTGTGGGGCAATATCGGTACGGCCGACCGGCTGGATTTCACGGCCATCGGCCCTGCCGTCAATCTGGTCAGCCGGTTGGAGGGCTTGTGCCGCCCGCTTGGCCACACTGTTTTACTTTCGGGCGCCTTCGCGGCGGAAACGGCGCAGCCGCTGATCCCGCTCGGCGAGCACCGGCTGCGCGGTATTGCCGTGCCCTGTGCGGTGTTTACACCGGCACAGTGATGCACCGCATTTTTCCCGGAGGGTGGCTGGCTTCAACCGCCCTCCGGCAAGCCACCCGATGGTTACAGGGTGGCCATATCGATGACGAAGCGGTAGCGCACGTCGCTCTTGAGCACGCGCTCATAGGCTTCGTTGATATCCTTGATATCGATGGTCTCGATTTCGGCAACGATGTTGTGCTCGCCGCAGAAATCCAGCATTTCCTGGGTTTCCTTGATCGAGCCGATGCCTGATCCGGCGAGGCTCTTGCGTCCGGCGATCACCGAGAAGGCATTGACGGGAACCGGGTGCTCCGGTGCCCCAACGAGAACCATGGTGCCGTCGATCTTCAGCAGGCCGAGATAGGCATTCCAGTCAATCGCCACACCCGCGGTGCAGATGATGACGTCAAAGGTTCCCGCAAGAGTTTTGAACGTTTCGGGATCGCTGGTTGCATAATAGTGGCTTGCACCGAGCTTCAGCCCATCGTCCTGTTTCGACAGGGTCTGGCTGAGGACCGTGATCTCCGCCCCCATCGCGTGACCCAGCTTGACGCCCATATGGCCAAGTCCGCCCATGCCGACAATGGCGATTTTCTTGCCCGGACCCGCCTTCCAGTGCCGCAGCGGCGAATAGAGCGTGATGCCGGCGCACAGCAGCGGAGCGGCAGCGTCAAGCGGCAGGTTGTCCGGAATGGAAAGGACATAACCTTCCTTGACCACGATGGAATCCGAGTAGCCGCCCTGGGTGGGCGTGACACCATCGGCTTCAACGTCATTGTAGGTCAGGACGATGCCAGGCATGTACTGCTCGAGATCGGCATCGCGCGCGGCGCATTTCGTGCACGAATTGACGAAACAGCCAACGCCGACGCGGTCGCCCTTCTTGAACTTCGTGACCTTTGCGCCAACGGCCGCCACGATCCCGGCGACCTCATGACCCGGCACCATGGGGAATTTGGAGCCACCCCATTCGTCGCGTGCCTGATGGATATCGGAGTGGCAGACCCCGCAATATTTTACCGAGATGACGACGTCATCGTCATTGGGTTCCCGCCGTTCGAAGACAAACGGGGTGAGCGGTTTGGAGGCGTCGGTTGCCGCATAGCCTTTAGCAAGAGCCATGAATGATTCCTTTTGAGATGACGAGATGTGTAGGGCAACCAGCTATGCCGCAGGATAGGCCCGGAGCAATAGCGCAATCCTGCAGGCTTGTTGCACAATCCTCCAAATTGGAGGCCGCCGCTCTCCCCGCCCCGCAGTCCCGATGATGGACTGCGCAAACCCGGCCTGATTTTCTATTGGAGAAATGCCTGTCCTATTTGCCGATCAAATCGCGCACCACTTCTGTGGTTTCTGCGGGATCGAGCAGCAGCAGCGGCGTCTTGCCTCCGGCAAGCGGGATATGGCTGACGACATGCAGCTGGTTGCCCGCATCGCGGTGGATGGAGTAGACTAGTTCACCGTCAAAACGCCTTTCCACCTTCCTGCTCTCGATACGAAACCGCAGCGTCAGCGCCACCAGCCCCAGCACGAAGGCCGGCGGAATCAGCAGCCGCAGCGCCTTGATCCAATCGGGCGAGGATTGGAACGTGTCGAGCAGGTCTGACCAGAAATTGTAGTTGTCCATGTTCACTCCCTTGTCTCGCGAGGAAAGTGGTCACCCGAGGTTTATCCTCTGGTGACCGGGGAGTTAGAAAGCCGCCGCAAGACGACCGCCACGGCCTTTAAGCCGAAGCTCTGGACATACGCCGAGACCTCCCCGGCCATAGGGCTGAGGAGGCATCATTGCGGTTGATGCCAACCGCTTGCGGTGGGGTTTCTAAGCCCCAAGACCGACCCATTTCGACCGGCCTCATCGCGGACCATAGTGGGAAAGTGAAGCGGGTGGAAGGGGTTAGGGTATCGGTTTGTATATTGAAGACTGCAAAACCTCCGGTGCGTGGTTCGACAAGCTCGCCATGAGGGAGAGTGAGGATTGCAGGCAGCACCATTCTGCAACCTTTGCGATTGGCATTTCAACCAAATCACCTCCCTCATGGTGAGCTTCCTGAGCTTGTCGAAGGGCGAACCACGCACCGCGCACAAAGCTGGCGGGACGTTGAACCGACGGCGGAACCTCTCCTATTCCGCCGCCTCGGCCACGGCCGTGTCCAGCTTCTTGGCCGCAGCGGCCACGGGCAATTGTACCGGCTTCAGGAGCAACGCCATCAGCAATCCGAACAGGGCGATGCAGGCTGCCGTCAGGAACAGCGGCGTGAAGGCGGCGGCGTAGCTGTCGGCAAGCATCCGGCGCGTTTCCTCGGGAAGCGCCGCCATCATCTTGGGCGTCAGCTCGCCGATGTTGCTGACGCCGGGAATGGCACCGGCACCGTGCGGGAGGTTGGCCGCGATGATCGCGCCATAGGCTGATATGGCGATCGAGGCACCGGCCATGCGGGCCAGCGACACGGAACCGGTCGCCGCGCCGACATCGCGGCTGCCCGCTGCATTCTGGACACCGATGATCGGAAGCTGCTGTCCGATGCCAATGCCGGCACCGTGCATGAGCATCAACAGGCCGATGATGACCACGGGCGTTCCGGCATGCACCTGAGTGAGCAGGCCAAAGGCAATGGCACTGAGCGTGAGACTGGCCACGGAAAGGTATTTGTAGCGGCCGGTGGTCGAGATCAACCGGCCGGTCAGAAGCGAGCCGCCGACAATGCCGCCCGTCAGAAGAATGAACAGCAGCCCGGCGAGCGACGGGGACAGGCCCGTCGTGGTCTGCAGGAAAAAGGCGAAGTAATTGACCATGCCGATGGCGATCGAACCGCTGGCGATCGAAATGATCAGGAACAGGGTGAAGGTCGAATTGCGGAACAGCGACAGTGGAATGATCGGTTCGGGCGCGTTGCGCTCGACCAGGATCCATGCCGTGGCGCAAAGGACGGCAAATGCCACAAGCGAAACAGTCTGGGGTGCCAGCAGCGAGCCGAACAGCTGGGCGCCATCGGCGGCCAGAACAAGGCTGGTCGTGGTCAGGGCGAGCAGAACGGCACCGGCATAGTCGATCTTGGGCCGGCGCGCCGGTTTGCGGTAGGGCAGCATGAAGGCCAGTCCGGCAATCACGGCAATGCCGATCGGCAGGTTGATCAGGAAGATCGAACGCCAGCCGAACAGGTCGCTCATCGTGCCGCCGAGCACCGGGCCGATGGCACCGGAAGCCATGAACACAAGGCTGATATAGCTCTGGTAGCGGGCACGCTCGCGCGGCTCGAACAGATCGGCAGTAACAGAAAAAATCGAGACCATGACGCCGCCGCCGCCGAGGCCCTGCAGCACGCGCGCTGCAATCAGCGTGTTCATGGAAATGGCAAGACCGCAGACCGCCGAACCCAGCGTGAAGATGGATATGGCGGCGATCATCACATATTTGCGCCCGAACAGGTCGCCCAGCTTGCCATAGACCGGCATCACCGCACTGACGGCAAGCAGATAGGCTGAGCCGATCCAGGCGAAGCGCTCGAGCTCGCCGAACTCGCCGACAATGGTCGGCAGCGCCGTCGACACGATCTGGTTGTCGAGCACGGCCATGAACATGGCCGCCATCAGGAAGAAGAAAAGCATCAGCCGCTTGCGCGGGTCCGCAACGAGCGGCTCGAACGTGTTGGTCATGTTCATGGAGCGGGGGTATCCGGTTTTGACTGGCGCAATTTATGTGCTATTAGCATACATATGTCAATCGCACTTTAATGCCTTTTGCATATTTTAATGCCGGTAGGCATCTGTTATGCTGGAATCATGACAGAAATCACGACGACACAAAAAATTGAAACCCCGCAAACCGGGTCGAATGATGATCTCCTGCGCATCGGGCGGGTGATGACCCGCATGCGGCTGATGACGGGCCGGCGGGTGATTGGCCGCCTTGCCATCCAGAAGCTGGCGCCCGGTCTCGAACTGACCCATCTCGACGTTCTCGATGCGGTCCGCCGCGGCGAACTCGCCGGCGAGGTGACGGTCGGCGTCATTGCCGAAACCCTGCGGATCGACCCCTCGCGCGCCAGCCGCATCGTGGCCGAGATGGTCGCCAAGAACGTATTGCGCCGCAAGGCTTCGCAGAACGATGCACGGCGGATCGTCGTGATCATGACGGCGCTCGGACAACGGCTGGTCGCCGAACTTCACGCGCTGAAGCAGTCCATTGTCGAAAGCGTGGTCGCCGACTGGTCGCCTGAAGACATCGAAATCTTCTCCAAGCTTTTTGAGAAATATGTCGATGAGTTCGAACAGCTGTTTGCGCGCAGCCCAACCGACCCGGCGGATTAGATGAGCTTGCGCAGCGTCAGCTCGTCCTTCAGATAGGCGTAGTAGATCGGGGCGGCGACGAGACCGGCCACGCCGAACCACGCTTCCAGCACTACCATTGCGAGCAGCAATTCCCAGGAGCGGGACTTGATCCGGGCGCCGATGATCCGGGCATTCAGGAAATATTCGAGCTTGTGAATGACGACGAGAAAGGCGAGCGAGCC
Source organism: uncultured Phyllobacterium sp. (assembly GCF_902479695.1). NCBI lineage: Bacteria > Pseudomonadati > Pseudomonadota > Alphaproteobacteria > Hyphomicrobiales > Phyllobacteriaceae > Phyllobacterium > uncultured Phyllobacterium sp. Next base: position 88,552 of record NZ_CABSQF010000003.1, read on the forward strand.
GACGGCAGCGATGAACGACACGCTCAAACCCACAACGACGATGATGGTGTTGGAAATCAGGTTGCCGATGACCGGCAGGAGACCGGCGACAAAGGTCACGACGATCATGGTCTTGACCAGCGGCAGGTGCACGCCAAGGATCGGCAGGATGACGACGAGGTAGATCGCCGTGAGGAACGTGTTCAGCGCCGAAATGCGGATCTGCGAGAAAACGATGTTGCGGAACGCGCCGCTGAGGAGGCTGGCCCGCTCGACCAGCGCGACAGCCAGAGGGCCCGGCTCGCGCGACACATTCACCGTGCTCAGCGCGATCATGCCGCCGATCACCATGCCGACGATGACGCGAACGATCAGGACACCGAAATCGCGACCGACAAGCTGCAGCTGACCGGCATGTTCGCGCAGCCACTTGGCCGCCATGGATTCCAGCTCGTCGAGGCTGGCCGGGAAATACGCCTTCGCCCAGTCCGGCAGGTGAACCTGCGCCGTATCGATGATCTCAGCCATCTTCTTGAACAGCGAGACAACCCCTTCGGTGCCGTTGGTCAATTGTCCAAGTCCGCTGACCACGGCGGCAACGATCAGAAGAATGAAAATGATCGCCAGCAGGGCCAGCGCCACGGTCTTCGTCAAGCTGTTGGAAACACCCAGTTTACCCAGCTGGGGCGCGGCTAGATGAACAAGATTGTAGACAAGAAGTCCGGATAGCAGAGCCGAAAGCAGTCCTAGCTGCAGGACGGCAAAGAGGGCGACGAGCGTCAGGGCGAAAGACGCAATATAGAGCCGTGTGGCAGTCAGCAAGTGGCACCTTGAGAAGGGCGATCTGTTTCGGATTGTTCCTAGCCTTGAACGGCGTATGGACGCAAGCAAAAGCGGCTCAAATATGGACAAAATTTAATGGCTGCGGCAATTTCCAAGCAACCCCAATACCCGCTAATGTCCTGTTTAACTTATGCCCTTTCGAGGGATGACAAGAACAGGTGAATGAATGGTATCGAAATCGCGTGTCCTGGTATCGATCCTGGTCATTGCGGCGCTGGGTGCAGGCGCTTATGTGACGCGGGATCGCTGGTGGACAAATGGTCTGGGCGTTGCGGCGCAGAATGCTGCCGCCCCGTCCGGCGGCCAGAGTGACACCGGACGCCGGGGCGGATCACGGCGCGGTGGCGGACAGAGCCTCGGCCCCACGCCTGTCCTGGTGACTGACGCCAAATCCGCCGATGTCCCGGTCTATATCGATGGCGTCGGATCGGTGCGGCCTCTCAATTCCGTGGTGGTGCGCTCGCAGGTCAGCGGCAAGCTGGCGGCCATCGAATTCCAGGAAGGGCAGGACGTGAAGGCGGGTGACGTGCTCGCCCGCATCGACGATGCGATCTACAAGGCGCAGCTCGACCAGGCGACGGCAAAGAAGGCACAGGATCAGGCACTCCTTGCCAATTCCAGGCTTGACCTCGAACGGTATACCAAGCTTGCCCAGACCAATGCCGGCACCCAGCAGCAGGCAGACACGCAGCGCGCGCTGGTGGCGCAATACGAAGCGCAGATCAAATCCGACGAGGCCGCCATCGAAAGCGCGCAGGCAACGCTCAACTACACGGTCATCCGCGCGCCCATTGACGGGCGCACCGGCATCCGCAATGTCGATATCGGCAATATCGTCAGCACCTCTGATGCGACGGGCATCGTGACACTCTCGCAGATCAAGCCGATATCGGTGCAATTCGCCATTCCCCAACAGCAATTGAGCAAGATCAACCGGGCAAGTTCGGCCAGCACACTGGCCGTGCAAGCCATTTCCGGAGACGGCAAAACCGTCATCGACAACGGCACGCTTGCCGTCATTGACAATCAGGTCGATCCGACAACGGGAACGGTGAAGCTGAAGGCCAACTTCCCCAATGACAAACTCGTTCTCTGGCCCGGCGCATTCGTCAATGCGCGCCTGCTTGTCCAGACACTGAGCGGCGCGATTGTCGTCCCCACAGCAGCGGTGCAGCGCGGGCCATCGGGAACCTTTGTCTATCTGCTCCAGCAGGGCGATACGGTTGCCATGCGCCCGGTCACCGTGGGACAGCAAGACGACGTGCAGGCAGTCATTACCGATGGCGTCGCAGCCGGCGACCGCATTGTCACCACCGGCTTTGCCCGCCTGCAGGATGGCGCCAAGGTGCAGGTGACCAGCGCCGGGGATCAGGGGGCTGCGCCTGCACCGGACAGCACCCCGGCGGCCGATGACAAACAACCGGCAGGCGCACCCAAGAGCGGCGAACGGCAACACAAACGGCGCAACCAGAAGAATGCTGGCGCAAACGGCGAAGAGGCTGACAACGGAACCGCGAAATGAGTGTTTCCACCCCCTTCATCCACCGTCCGATCGCAACCTCGCTGCTGGGGATTGCCGTCCTGCTCGGCGGCATCCTCGGCTATCTCGCGCTGCCGGTTGCCCCCTTGCCTCAGGTGGACTTTCCGACGATCCAGGTGACGACGCAGCTGCCGGGCGCCAATCCCGACACCATGGCTTCGCTCGTTACCGCGCCGCTCGAACGGCAGCTGGGGCAAATTCCTTCCCTTTCGTCGATGGTTTCGTCCAGCGCTTTCGGCATCAGCCAGGTGACCCTCCAGTTCGATCTCGACCGGGATATCGACGGGGCAGCGCAGGATGTACAGGCTGCGATCAACGCCGCCGGTTCCATGCTGCCGCGAACCCTGCCCTACCCGCCGACCTATGCGAAGGTGAATCCCGCCGATACGCCGATCATCACCCTTGCCCTGCGCTCGACGAGTTATTCGATCCGTAACCTCAGCGATTTTGCCGACACGATGATGGCGCAGCGCCTGAGCGAAGTCACGGGCGTTGGCAATGTCAATATCCAGGGCGGCGTGCGGCCGGCGGTGCGGATACAGGCAGACCTGCCGCGGCTTGCCTCCTATGGCATATCGCTCGAAGACATCCGCACGGCGATCACCAATGCCAGCGTTGCCGGTGCCAAGGGCGCGCTTGATGGCACCCATCAATCCTATACCATTTCGGCCAATGACCAGATTGTCGATCCGCAGAACTACAACGCGATCATCGTGACGTACAAGAACGGTTCCCCCGTCCTGCTCAAGGACGTGGCAACGGTTGTTGAAGGGCTGGAGAATGCCCGTGTCGGCGCCTGGTACCAGGGGCAGCCGGCGGTCGTCATCGACGTCATGCGCCAGCCGGGTGCCAATGTCATCGATACGGTCTCGCGCGTGCTGCAACAGATTCCACGGCTCAAACAGGCCTTGCCTGCGGGTGTCACGCTGGATGTGGTGAACGACCGGACCAACACCATCCGCGCATCGATCCATGACGTGCAGCTGACCCTCGCCATCAGTGTCGCGCTTGTCATCCTCGTCGTCTTCATCTTCCTGCGGACTGTCCGGGCCACCATCATTGCGGGCGTTGCCCTGCCGCTCTCGCTTGTGGCGACATTCGGCGTGATGTGGTTTGCCGGGTTCAGCCTTGATAATCTCTCCTTGATGGCTCTCACCATCGGCACCGGTTTCGTGGTCGACGATGCCATCGTGATGATCGAGAATATCGTGCGTCACATAGAAGATGGCGAAGGCCCGCTGGATGCAGCGCTCAAGGGCGCGGGCGAGATCGGCTTCACCATCATATCGCTGACCGTTTCGCTGATCGCCGTGTTTATTCCGCTGCTCTTCATGACGGGCATTGTCGGGCGCATGTTCCGCGAATTTGCTTTGACGCTGACGATAGCGGTTGTCGTGTCGGCGGTGGTTTCATTGACGCTGACGCCGATGATGTGCGCCCGCATCCTGCACGGCAAGGGCGAAGGCGAACGCCGCGGCATTCTGCATGGCATTGACCGAGGGATGGATCGGATCATAGCGGGTTACCGCAGCAGCCTTCTCTGGGCGCTGGACCGCAGCAAGCTCATGCTGCTGCTGACAGCCATCACACTGGCGGCAACCATTGCGCTTTATGTCATTATCCCCAAAGGCTTCCTGCCCTCGCAGGATACGGGGCTGATAACGGCGATCATCGAAACCGAGCCGACAACCTCGTTCGAGGCGATCAAGCGGACCCAGGCTATCGTCACCGACAGGCTGCAGCACGATCCCGACGTCGCCGGTGTTGTTTCCGTCGTCGGAACCAGCACGACCAATCTCACGCCCAACACGGGCACGCTCAGCCTTGTGCTGAAACCGCAGGACCAGCGGTCGGATTCCGCCACCCAGATCATCGATCGCCTGCGCGGCGAAACCACCGGTATTCCAGGCGTGCAGGTCACATTCCAAAGCGTGCAGGATATCCGCATCAGCACCCGGACCAGCCGTGCGCCCTATCAATATACGTTGACCGGCACGGATACAGCGACTGTCGTCAACTGGGCGCAGCGGCTTGCAACGGAACTGCAGCGCGATCCGTCTCTTGTCAATGTCGCTTCGGAAGTCGAAATGGGCGGCGGGCGCATCTTCGTCAATGTCGATCGGGAAACCGCATCCCGGCTAGGTGTGTCGATGCAGGCGGTCAGCGACACCCTCAATGATGCCTTCGGGCAGCGCCAGATCGGCACCATTTACGGACAGGCGAACCAATACCGCATCATCCTCGAGGCCTCGCCGCAATATCAGGCAGACCCGAAATCGCTGGACAAGCTTTATGTCAGCGGCGCCAACGGTACGCAGGTGCAACTGAGCGCGTTTGCCACTGCCTCGTTCACGACGGCTCCCCTCGTCATCGGCCATGACGAGCAATTTCCTGCCGTTACGGTCAGTTTCGACCTTGCTCCGGGGGCATCGCTCAGCCACGCCGTCACCGCGATCCAAGAGGCGCAAAAAGCAATCGCCCTGCCCGACTCCATCCGTGGGCAATATTCCGGCGATGCCGCCGAGTTCGCCAGCTCTCTGGCGGGTGAGCCATGGCTGATCCTCGCGGCTATCGTCACGATCTACATCGTGCTTGGCGTACTCTACGAGAGCGCGATCCATCCGATCACCATCCTGTCGACACTGCCCTCGGCGGGTGTCGGCGCACTGGTTGCACTGATGGTATTTGGCCAGGACCTGTCCATCATCGCGCTCATCGGCATCGTGCTGCTGATGGGTATCGTCAAGAAGAACGCGATCATGATGATCGATTTTGCCCTCGAAGCGGAACGAACCGAAGGGCTGGATCCGCGCGCGGCGATTGTCAAAGCGTCGATCCTGCGCTTCCGCCCGATCATGATGACCACGCTCGCGGCGCTCTTCGGCGCCCTGCCGCTGGCGCTTGCCCAAGGGACAGGATCGGAACTGCGTATCCCGCTCGGCATCAGCATCATTGGCGGCCTCGTCCTCAGCCAGCTTCTAACATTGTACACGACGCCCGTCATCTATCTCGGTTTCGAACGGCTGCGCAGCCGCATCGTCGGACGGCCGACCGGCACGCCCGCCCCTGAAACGGACGGCGCCCTATGAACATTTCGGACCCGTTCATCCGCAGGCCTGTTGGAACCACGCTTCTGGCGCTGGGGCTGCTGATCCTCGGGATTGTCGCCTATGGCTTTCTGCCGGTCGCCAGCCTGCCCTCGGTCGACCTGCCCACTATCCGCGTGTCGGCCAGCCGTCCCGGCGCCGATCCGGCCACAATGGCCGCCAGCGTCGCTGCACCGCTGGAACGCCGCCTGGGCTCCATCGCCGGCGTTACCGAACTGACCTCGGTCAGTTCGCTCGGATCAACCAACATTACAATCCAGTTCGATCTGTCGCGCGATGTCGATGGTGCGGCACAGGATGTGCAGGCCGCGCTCAATGCGGCGGCAACCGACTTGCCGTCCGATCTGCCGACACTGCCCAGTTTCCGCAAGGTCAACCCGGCAGCCGCACCGGTCCTCATCCTGGCGCTGACGTCGGATACGATCTCTGCCAGCGCCATCTATGATGCGGCAGACACGGTTATCGTCCAGCGCATTTCGCAAGTCGACGGCGTCGGCGAAGTGACGGCCAGCGGCGCTGATCAGCCCGCTGTGCGCATCCGCCTCGATCCGGACCGGCTGGCCGCCATGGGCATGTCACTCGACAATGTGCGCACTGCGATCACCAACGCCAACGTAGCCGAGCCGGTCGGCTCCATCGACGGCGCCGATTTTGCCTTCTCGATCGGTACCAATGCGCAACTGAAAACGCCGGAGGATTACGGCCGCGTCATTATCCGCAGCGGCGACGGAACTGCCGTGCGCCTTTCCGATATCGCCACTGTCGACCAGGGCGTAAGAAACAGCCGTTCGGATGCCTGGTATAACGGCAAGCCCTCCGTGCTTCTCAACATCACGAAGCAGGCCAATGCCAATGTCATCACCACCGTCGACGCGGTAAAAACATTGCTGCCCGATCTGAAACGGCTGATCCCTCCGGGCATCGACATCGCCGTCCTCTCGGACCGGACCACGACCATCCATGCCAGCGTCAACGATATGCAGTGGACCCTTCTGGCAACCATTTGCCTGGTGATGGCGGTCGTCATGGTTTTCCTGCGGCGCGCGACACCGACCATTGCGGCAGGTGTCACGGTGCCCTTGTCGCTGGCCGGTACATTCGCCGCCATGTGGGCCTGGGGCCTGTCCATCGACAATCTTTCCCTGATGGCGCTGGCCGTATCCGTCGGGTTCGTTGTCGACGATGCCATTGTGATGATCGAAAACATCTATGCCAATCTGGAGGCTGGCATGAAGCCGATGCGCGCAGCACTCGAGGGCGCGCGGCAGATCGGTTTCACCGTTGTCTCGATCAGCCTGTCTTTGCTTGCCGCCTTCATTCCCCTCTTCTTCATGGGTGGCATTGTCGGCCGTTTCTTCCAGACGTTCTCGCTGACGCTTGCATTCACCATTGCGGTTTCCACCGTGGTATCGCTGACCGTCACGCCCATGATCTGCGGACACAGACTGAAGGCCCATGACACCGACGCACGCCCGGGTATTTTCGGCCGTATCGTCGAAGGCACGCTGGATGCGGTTATCGGTTTCTATGGCCGCACCCTGAAGAGCGTTCTCTATCACCGGGTTCTGGCTGTTCTTGTGATTTTTGCCTGCGTGGCCATCACGGTCTTTCTCTACATCAAGGTCCCCAAGGGCTTTTTCCCGCAGGATGATACGGGCTTCATCATGGGTGGCACGCAGGCCTCCACCGACATCTCCTATCCGGCCATGGTGCTGTTGCAACGGCAGGCGGCGGCGATCGCGGGCCAGGACCCGGCCGTTGCGGGCGTTGGCTCCTCGGTGGGCGGCGGCGGTTTTTCCTCCGGCGTCAATCGCGGACAGCTGCTGATTTCACTGAAACCAGAGAAAGAACGCGACCCGACCGCTGTCGTCATCGACCGCATGCGCAAATCGCTTGCATCCGTGGCAGGCCTTTCGACCTTCCTTTTTTCACCGGGCGACATCCGTGCCGGCGGCCGCTCGACCCAGTCGCAATATCAGTTCACGCTGTGGGATGCCAATTACAACGAACTGGTTACCTGGGCGCCAAAGATACTCGACCGCCTGAAGCAGGAACCGGGGTTGACCGACGTTGCGACGGACCGCCAGCCGAACGGCTTGCAGGCCAATGTCACCATTGACCGCGTTGCCGCAGCCCGTATGGGGGTAGCAATCGGCGATATAGACAGCGCGCTCAACAACGCCTTTTCGCAACGGCAGATTTCCACCATCTATTCCGCACGCAACCAGTACCGCGTGGTGATCGAAGCGAACAATGACTATGCACGCGACCCCGCGCAGATCGCCAATCTGCATGTCACCGGAACCGGTGGAATTCAGGTGCCACTCAGCAGCGTGGCCAGGATCGAGCGCACGCTGGCGCCTCTCGTCGTCAACCATCAGGGCCAGTTTCCGTCCGTCACCATTTCCTACAATCTGGCTCTGGGAACGTCACTGGAAGAGGCAAACAATGCGGTGCAGGCGGCTGTGCTCGAAATGCATCTTCCGGATTCGCTGCATGCGGAATTTGCCGGCGATGCGGCATCGCTCACCCAATCCACGGGCAGCCAGCCGCTGCTTATCCTGGCAGCCCTGCTGACGGTCTACATCGTGCTGGGTATTCTCTATGAAAGTCTCGCCCATCCGCTGACCATCATATCCACCTTGCCGTCTGCCGGGCTTGGCGCCCTGCTGGCGCTGGTGGTGACGGGCACGGACCTGACACTGATCGCCTTCATCGGCATCATCCTTCTGATCGGCATCGTCAAGAAGAACGGCATCATGATGGTGGATTTCGCCCTGCACGGCGAACGGGTTTCCGGCCTCTCGGCCGAAGAGGCCATTTATCAGGCCTGCCTCAAGCGTTTCCGGCCAATCCTGATGACAACACTCGCCGCCATCATGGGCGCCATACCGCTGATCATTGCCACCGGTCCGGGCACCGAGCTGCGCCGCCCGCTCGGCATCACCATCGTCGGCGGCCTCATCGTCTCGCAGGTTCTGACCCTCTACACGACGCCCGTCATCTACCTGATGCTGGCACGGCTGCATCACCGCTGGTCGGTCAGAAAACGCGCTGCCGCAGCCGCGCCCGATACCGCAGGCAAGGCCGGAATACCCCCGGCACAAGCGAAAATTTCATAGACTTTTAACAAATCGAAACGCTGGATGAACGACGGATTCCACGTCTGTTCAGGTTGCCCCGCATATTGTTGCGCCAGTTACAAAGGGGGTATCCGCCATGCTTGCACAGCGTCTTGGCATCGTCTTTTTCATCTTCCTGGCGTTTGCCTTGTCGTTTGGCAGCTTTGTCAACCACACGGCAAAATATGGCCGTTACCCGCACCTCGCCTCTGAGGGCAAGGTCATGCAGGATGCCAGCCGGAACTGACCCGGGCTTTTCACAGGAATGCTATCGTTTGGGTTTCTCGGCCTTCTCCAGGCGTTTGAGCAACTCGACAAGCTGGGAAGGGAGTTCCCGGTCGGCCTGAGACGGCCGGGAGGATTGTACCGCATTGCGGAACTCCTGCCGCGTGATCTGCGCGCGGACGACAGCGGCGACCCGTCGATGCGATGTTCCGTGTTTTACTGCCATAGCCCTTCCCAACCATTTCTGGAGCAAGATTGGCATTCACCTTCCAATGCGCACCCAATCCTCAAAGCGGCCAGTCTTACGGGTATCCACCGGTTTTCCGCGATGGCGCTCTCTGGGCATAACGGGCTTCACGCGCATTCGTTTCAGATTTTACCGGCCTATGGTCAACAAAAGCTGAAGGACCCTGCAGGGATGTCCTCGCGCGATATTTTATTTCGCCGGACAGGAACCCAAACCGTCATTGTCGCGTTTTCCTCAAAACCCCAAAAGGATGCGCCATGTTGATCCGTGTCGGATATGAAATTGCTATTCAATGCAACGAACCAACACCTATGACGACCTATTTGAATCTGGAGTCGGACCGGCTTTCCGACATTGTTTGTGAACGCGGCCCCGTCGTAACACCCGGTGTGAAGCTGGAGAATTTTCGCGATCTCTTCGGGAATAATTGCCTGCGCCTTCTGGCTCCTGCCGGAAATCTATCGTTGAAATACGACGCGGTGCTGCGGGATGATGGCTTACCCGACCCTGTTGACGGCGATGCCCGGGAGCTGACTGTCGACAAGTTGCCGACCGAGTGTCTGGCCTTTCTGTCGGCAAGCCGCTACTGCGAAACAGACGAGCTCAGCAATCTGGCGTGGAACCTCTTCGGTCAGGTGGAGCCGGGCTGGACACGTGTTCAGGCGATCTGTGATTACGTCAATCAGCGCCTGACGTTCAGCTATGGTTTTGCCCGGGCCACGCGGACCGCCGCGCAAGCGCATGAAGAGCGGGTCGGCGTATGCCGCGACTTTGCGCATCTGGCCGTGGCCTTCTGCCGCTGCATGAACATTCCGGCCCGTTACGTCAACGGATACATGGGCGATATCGGCGTTCCCGCCGATCCCGCCCCCATGGATTTCAACGCCTGGTTCGAGGTTTATCTCGGCGGCAAGTGGCACACATTCGACGCGCGCCATAACAAGCGCCGCATTGGCCGCATTGTTGTCGCCCGTGGGCGGGACGCCGCTGATATCCCTCTTATCTATACATTCGGGCCGCACCAGCTGACGAACTTCAAGGTCTGGACGTTCGAAGAGACCAAGCCGTCCTTCTCCAGCCAACACTTTGAAAAGGTTTCACTTGTCACGCCCTGGTTCAGCCAGAGATGGGCCCGGCTTTCGCGGCATATCCAAGCCAGAACAGACGCTGAAAATACGATGTAGCGGGCTCGGGACCGGCGTCCCGCAGCCTGTGGAAGCCGGCTCAATACCCGTGACGGCATCTGCCATATTCCGATATGCCGCTCGTCTGTTTGCACTGCGGTAAGCTCTTCCGCAGCCGCAACAAATCGTTTCGAATTGCCATGCCGCATTTGAAGGGCTAGCTTTTTTCCCAAGCGGGATTTCATTCGATTCAGGAAAGGACTATTCCCCATGCCTTTCACAAATCCTCCAGAGCCAGCCTATTCGCAGGATGATTGGGACCTGATGCAGGCGGCCTACAACAGGGCTGCTGCCACCCTTCTCGTGCAGTCAAGCACTGATGACGAAGCGAGGATTATCGCGGAGACCGTGATGACCGCGTTTAACCGCGGCAATCGCAGCGTAAACTCACTCGCCGCTCTTGCGGTGATCACGGCCGTCAATGCCCATCCGGACGTCAGCGGAACGGACACCCGGCCCGAAAAGCGATACGCCTGACGCAATCTACCCGGCACACACCCTTGCTGCTTTGACATTCAGCTCCATTTGCGGCAGATGTGACCTTCATCGTTTGGGTCGAGGTCTTAGAATGAAATTCATCACTGTCGCGACACTCCTATGTGGCCTGGCTTTGTCTGCCTGTGGCTCAACCTATGCGACATGGACGCCGCGGCAAACCGAGATTACGGGGAAAAACCCGCCCGAATGCCAGCGCGGTATCGGTATTTGCCCGAGCGACTATGGCCGCTCCGGACAAATGCGCGCCGGCAAGGGCTGACGCTACGCGCCGAAACTGCGGCGGAATTGATCGTTGAGATCATCAACAATGGTTTCCGCCCTATGGTGACCGCGCAAACCCGCGTTGAGGCGATCCGACGCCGATTGCTGAAACGCCATGTAGCCATTGTGGCGCGGGCGCACCCACGCCGCTTCCAGTGTCCGGCGCGTCGCGGTGTAGAAATCTGACGTCGCCGTATTCACCGCCTCGTCTTCCCACGCGTCAGCGTGCCCCGGCTGGCCGCCCGTGTGCGCATAAGGACCACGCTGGACATCGCCGCTGGCAATCCAGTAGGCAAAATCGACAGCCGCTTGCCGGTGTTCGGAAAAAGCAGAAACGGCAATCCCGGTTCCGCCGAGGGCAGAACCCATTGGCCCGCTGTTGCCCGCGGTTGGAATGTCGGCAAAGGCCACAAGATGCGGCCGAAATCCCGGAATGGCGTAGTTGACGTAGCCATAGATCAGCGGTGCGCAGGCGACCGCCGATCCGGCGTCGGCCATCCGTTCAAGCACGGCAATCGGGTCCATCTCGAAACATGCGGGATCAACGAGGGCACTGATCTCGCGCATCATTTCCAGCACACGAACCCCATGCTGCCGTTCGATCAGCTCTCCGGTTGTCGTGGCGCAGGGCGTCCCCATGTTTCCGCTCAGGGTGTAAAAGGTCATCAGCGAATGGGGCGGCCGGAGCGGAAGAAGAACCCTGCCTGCGCGGGCGAGAACCAGCATTTCGTCCCAGCTGCCGGGTGACCGCTCCAGGAGATCGGGGCGCCAGGCACAGACCTGCGTTGCCGTATCGATCGGAAATGCCCATTGATGTCCCTGCCAGTGGTAGCTCGGATAGGATTGCCCGACGCTGCCCTCGAGCAGCGTGCGGCGCTCCACCTCCCGACCGGCAACATCCAGCGGGGCGAGGCAGTTCTCTGCCGTAATCTGCCCGACATGCGGATGGTCGATGACGATCAGATCATAGGTTCGCGCCAGTTCCTCGACTGGAAAGGACTCAAAATCCTGCAGCGAGCGCTTGGCCCATTCCACTGTGACGCCTGTCTTTTCCTGCCAGAGCCTGGAGCAGGCAACCATGGGGTCAAAGCCGCGCGGATGGCTCCACGTCATGCCTTTCAACGTGATATCGCTCACAGACCGAACTCCTTGCGGATCGCCTCGCTGTGTTCGCCAATGCGCGGCGCGGCGCGGTCGGATTTTGCCCGCTTGCCGTTAACCCGGATGGGCGATCGCGTCGTGAGAATGGAAACGTTGTCCGCCCGTTCCACCCTTTGCAGCATATCGAGAACCTTGAAGCCTTCGCTTGCCATCAGTTCTTCCCAGTTCAGCACTTTCGCGCACCAGATATCGGCAGGTTCGAGGATCGAAAGCCAATGCTCGGTCTCCTGCGTGGCGAGTTTTTGAGCGATGATGCGTTTGATCTCATCCCGGGCGGTAAACCAGCTGGCGGGCGTATCGCGATAGGGTGCCAGTTCATCCAGACCAAGAAGGTCAGCAAGCTTGGGCAACGGCGTCATGGCAAGGGCCAGATAATTGTCCTTGGTCGGGTAAACGCCGTATGGGGCGGAGAGATAGGCATGCGCACTGCGGAAGTCGGAGCGCTTGGGCAGCCGGCGGCCGTCATTCAAATGGGTGGTCAGCACTTCAAACTGGAAATCGATCAGCGATTCCAGCAGGCTTGTTTCGATATGGCTGCCGGTTCCGCTGATCCCGCGCCGCACCAAGGCGGCAAGAACCCCCTGAACCGTGGCGGCACCCGCCAGCATGTCGGCGACCGCAAGCCCGAACGGCACGGGGCCCTGGCTTTCATCGCCATTCAGCCACATCAGGCCGGAGCGCGATTGCGCCAGCAGATCCTGTCCCGGACGGCTCACCCAAGGGCCCTCCTCGCCGTAGCCGCTGATGCTGGCATAGACCAGCCGCGAATTGATGGCTTTCACCGCGTCGTAGTCCAGTCCCAGTCGCTTGATGACGCCGGGGCGGAAATTCTGGATGAGGACATCGGCCTTGCCGAGCAGTTTTCGCAGGGAAGCAAGGTCGCCCTCGCTTTTCAGGTCGATCGCAAGACTTTCCTTGGCACGGTTGATCGCATGAAAAATCGTCGAGTCACCGCCGATTTCGGTATCGCTCAGATAAAGCCGGCGTGAGAGATCGCCGCCGTCGGGGCGTTCGATCTTGATGACCCGCGCGCCAAGATCCATCAGGCGCAGCGAGGCATAGGGGCCCGACAGGAATTGGCTCATATCAACGACGAGCAGGCCGGCAAGCGGCAGATCAGCATTGTCCGTGGTCATCACTTCTCGGTCTTTCCAATAAAATCGGCGGGATTCTGGTATTTCACCGTTTGCAGATGCTCGCAGTAGAGGACGAGCTCGCCTTCGTTCTTGAACACTTCATAGCTGGCGCGGATCAGCCCCAAATCCTTGTAGCGCGGGCGCTTGTCGAGATTGGTCCTGATCGTATAAACCGTATCGTTCAGGAACACCGGTTTGATGAAACGCAGCTTGTCATAACCATAGGAAAAGGCGTTGACGCAGTTGGTCGCAACAAGGCCAAGCCCGGCGGAAAAGACAAAGGCACCGGCGACGAGCCGCCTGCCGAAAATGCCTTCGCTTTCCGCAAACATCTGATCCTGCACATAGGGATGGATGTCGGTGACCAGCGTGTTGAAGAGGTGGCTGTCACTTTCCGAAATCGTCCGCCGCAGCGAACGGATTTTCTGTCCGACAGGCCAATCCTCGTAAAACCAGTTTTCAGCATTCCAGACCGGCAAAGCCGCATGATCGGCCGGCATGTTCTTCGGATGCGTCGAGGAGACACCGACAGTCGGTGAAAACCCGGTCACAGCTGCACCCCGCCCTGATCTTCGTGCACAGTTCCGCGTTGTTCCAGACACCTGAAATCGAACGGGTGTTTCATTGTCCTCGCCTCCTCCATCTTCTTTTGTAAATATTATTTTCACATATGGGTATTCCTGACAAGCCAAAAAACAGGGAAAAATTGTGCTCCAATGCAAAAAGCCCGATGGCCGGACATTTTCATCCGGCCATCGGGCTTCTTTGTTCTAAATCTTGTCCTTCAATGCATTAGCGCATGACAATACCCTTACCCATCAGGCGCTCGCGATCATGCGGCCGGTCGAAATCAATCAATGGACCGGCAGGCACAATACCCGTCGGATTCACAGAGGCGATGGAATAATACCCCGCCTTGATATGATCGATTTTCACCGTCTCGCGCACGTTTTCAAACTGATGGAGCTCTCGCAGATAATGCGAGAGATGATGATAGTCCTCGAGCCGCCGGATGTTGCATTTGAAGACGCCATTATAGGCAGCGTCAAACCGGACGAGCGTCACAAATAGCCGCCAGTCGGCCTCGGTCAGGTACTGCCCCGCCAGATAGCGATGATCGGCCAGATGGGCTTCCACGCGATCAAGCGCCGCAAAGACATCACGCACGGCTTCGTCATAGCTTGCCTGTGACTTTGCAAAGCCGGCGCGGTAGACGCCGTTGTTGATGTTGTTATAGACGAGGCCGTTCCACCGCTCGATCTCCAGCCGCAGGCTTTCTGGATAGAAATCCCTTTTATCGCCGGTCAGTCCGTCAAAAGCGCTGTTCAGAATGCGGATAATATCGGCAGACTCGTTGTTGACGATCTGCCCCTCACGGCGGTCCCACAGCACCGGCACCGAAACCTTGCCGGTATAGGTCGCAAGGCTGGCGGTGTAGAGCTGGTGCAGATAATGGATCGGCGGCGCTTTTTGCCCGGCATCGACGAGATTGGTGAATGTCCAGCCGTTTTCACCGAGCGCGGGCTCGGCAACCGCAACGCTGATGATGTTTTCCAGCCCCTTGAGATGACGGAAGATCAGCGTCCGCGAAGCCCAGGGACACAGATATGAAACGAAGAGCTGATAGCGCCCGGCCTCAGCCTTGAAGGTTGGCGTTCCCTCCTTGTCGAGCACGCCATCTGGCGTAATCCAGTTGCGAAACCGGGTCGGCTCGCGGTGGAAGGCTCCATCTTTCATTTCACTGGCGGCGACGTCGCCCTTGATCCATTGTCCATTCACCAAGGCTGGCATGTGCGGATTTCCTGACTATTCAATTGCATGTCAGGATCGCATTTCATGGGTGGCATTCATACCACCCATGCTTTGACAGACTGTTTTTGCCTTCGCGACAATAGGAGAGTCCGGCCCTTAATCCGTGACGGCGCCTTCACTGGCGGATTTGGCCAACTTGGCAAATTTGGCCAGCACCCCGCGCGTATAGCGTGGTGCTGGTTGCCGCCATAGCTTGCGCCGCTCTTCGAGTTCAGCATCGCTGACCTCCAGCTGCAGCAGCTGCTTGTGGGCATCGATGGTAATCGTGTCGCCTTCCCTGACGAGGGCAATTGCGCCGCCCTCGAACGCTTCCGGCGTAACGTGGCCGACCACCATGCCCCAGGTTCCCCCGGAGAACCGTCCGTCGGTGATGAGCCCGACGCTTTCACCCAGACCGCGTCCGATGATTGCCGATGTCGGCGCCAGCATTTCCGGCATGCCGGGTCCGCCCTTGGGACCGAGGTAACGCAGGACCAGCACATCGCCCGGCCTGATCTTGTCTGAGAGGATGGCGTCCATCGCCGATTGCTCGTCATCGAACACCCGTGCGGGCCCCTGGATAACCGGGTTTTTGAGGCCGGTGATTTTTGCAACAGCACCACCTGTCGCCAGATTTCCCCTGAGGATAGCCAAATGTCCCTCCTTGTAGAGGGCCTTGTCGATGGGTCTGATGATGTTCTGATCGGCAGGCGGAGCGTCGGGAACCTGAGCCAGTTCCTCGGCAATGGTCCGGCCAGTGATCGTCAGGCAGTCACCATGCAGCAACCCGGCATTGAGCAGGATTTTCAGGACCTGCGGGATGCCGCCGACCTGGTGCAGGTCCACGGCCATGTATTGGCCTGATGGCCGAAGGTTGCAGATCACCGGAACCTTGCGGCGCACGCGCTCGAAATCGTCCAGCGTCCATTCGACTTCCGCCGCGTGGGCGATGGCCAGAAAATGCAGCACAGCATTGGTCGATCCGCCGGTGGCCATGATCAGCGATACGGCATTTTCGATGGAATTGCGGGTGATGATATCCCGCGGCCGGATACCCCGGCGCACCGCTTCGACCAGAACGCGTGCTGATTCGGCGGTGCTGTCCGCCTTTTCGGCATCCGGATTGGCCATGGTCGACGAGGACATCAATGACATGCCCAGTGCCTCGAACGAAGAGCTCATGGTGTTGGCGGTGTACATGCCGCCGCAGGAACCGGTGGAGGGGCAGGCATGCCGCTCGATGCCTTCAAAATCTTCCTGGCTCATCTTGCCCGCCATGAAGGAACCCACGGCTTCGAAGGAGGAAACGATGGAAAGATCCTTGCCCTTCCATTTACCCGGCTTGATCGTGCCGCCGTAGACATAGATCGCCGGAACATTGGTTCGGGCAATGGCCATCATGCCGCCGGGCATGTTCTTGTCGCAGCCACCCAGCACCAGAACGCCGTCCATCCATTGACCGTTCACGCAGGTTTCGATGCAATCGGCGATCACCTCGCGCGAGATCAGCGAGTATTTCATGCCTTCCGTGCCCATCGCCATTCCATCGGAGATGGTCGGCGTGCCGAAGATTTGCGGATTGCCGCCCGCAGCCTTGACCGCAGCAACCGCCGCATCGGCGAGCGGCTGCAAACCGGCATTGCAAGGCGTGATTGTGGAATGGCCATTGGCAATGCCGATCATCGGCTTGTCAAAATCCGCCTTCTCATACCCGAGCGCATAATACATGGCCCGGTTGGGCGAGCGCGCTATTCCCTGCGTGATGTGTTTCGAGCGTTCATTGACTGCCATGACTGTTTCTCCACTAGGATATTTTGGTCCAAGACCGGATTGCCTATTGTTTAGAGCGCTTCCAAACACGTGTGAAATATATAATTCACACTTGATTAGGTCGTATTTTATATTAGAAATGCGGCATGGATCTGCGTCAGCTGCGCTACTTTACCACTGTTGCCGAGGAACTGCATTTCGGGAGAGCTGCGGCGCGGCTCAACATGACCCAACCGCCGCTCAGCCAAACCATACTCGCGCTCGAAGAGGAGATCGGCGTCGAACTGTTCACGCGCACCAAGCGCAGCGTCGCGCTGACGCCTGCGGGCGCCCAATGGCTGGACCATGTGCGCAAGGTTCTGGACGCAGCAGGCGCGCTCCCCGGCGTTGCCCGGCAGCTCGCGCACGGCACCATGGGCAGTTTGAAACTCGCTTTCGTCAGCACAGCCGATTACAGCCTGCTGCCGGCACTGCTCGGCCGTTACAAGACGGATTATCCCGGCGTGCAGATCGCCCTGCAGGAGGCAACGAGTGACGTGCAGATCGAAGCGCTTCTGAACGGAGACATTCACGCCGGCTTGATCATCCCGCCGTCGCAGACCAGCCTTCACGCTTCTCTCACCTATCTGTCATTGCTTCAGGAGGAACTTGTCGCTGCGGTCCCGGAGGAATGGGTGGCATCCGGCAGGTTGGCTCTCTCCAACGGAGCGCTCGACATCAAAGGCGCTCTGTCGGAGCCACTGATTATCTTTCCCCGCCGCAGCGCACCGGCCTTTCACGATCTGATCACCGGCTATTATGCCGGCAATGGTGCCGTCCCATGCATCGGGCAGGAAGCTATCCAGATGCAGACAATCATCAGCCTGGTCTCAGCGGGGATGGGAATCGCGCTGGTGCCGGAATCGCTGCGGAATCTTGGCCGTGCCGGCGTTCGCTACCTGAAACTGTCAGGCACGCCGCCACGGATCGAGACCGGGCTTGTCTGGCGCCGAGACGATCCGTCGCCGGCGCTCAGACATCTGATTGATATTGCCTCGGCGTTCAACGGATCGCCTTGACGAGATCCTTGTCGGGAAAACAGGTGGCAGGCAGGCCCTGTTTCGTTTGCCAATCACCGATGGAACGCCGTGTCTTGAAGCCCGGAAAGCCGTCGGCTCCCCCGGCGTCATAACCCTTTTTTTCCAGCGCCTTCTGCAAACCGGCAATGTCCGAGCGATAGAGCCCGCCGACATCACCCCAGCCGGCGGAAAAACCCTTCGCACCATTGGCGATGCGGTCACCCACATGCCCGATGAAGAGCGCATAGAGATCGCTCATATTGTATTCCTTGATCACGTAGAAATTCTTGGTGACCACAAAGGCCGGGCCGTGACGCCCGGCAGGCATCAACAGGAAGCCCTCGCGATTGGTTTCGCTGGCCGGAAACGGCTTGCCGTTGACCCGGGTGATGCCAAGCTTGGCCCATGCGGCGAAAGGCTTGCCCTGATCCGGGCCCTCCAGGGAGCAGCTGACAGTCTGCGGAACGCTGACTTCATAGCCCCAGTCGCGGCCGCGCTGCCATCCATACTGCGCGAGATAATGACCGATGGAACCGAGCGTATCGGGAACGGAATTCCAGATGTCCCGCTTGCCGTCGCCGTCAAAATCCACTGCATGTTCGAGATAGGATGTCGGCATGAATTGCGGCTGGCCCAGTGCACCTGCCCACGAGCTTTTCATGCTTGCAACGCCGATATAGCCCTTTTCCACGATCTGGAGCGCAGCCAAAAGCTCCTTGCGGAACATGTCCTTGCGCGTTGCCATAAAGGCTTTTGTGCCGAGGACGGCAAAGGCGTTGTAAGGGATTTTCACGCTGCCATAACCGCTTTCGCGCCCCCAGATGGCAAGAACGATCGGCCCCGGAACGCCATATTTGCTTTCAACCGCTTTGAGGATTTTGGCATACTGGCCAGACCGCGCTACGCCACCCGATGTCACCGCGTTGACTGTCTTGTCGTTGAAATACTTGCCGGGAGAGCCGAACTCGGATTGCCGCTGCTCCTTGGGCGTCTGCGGTTTTTCGCCCGGCATGACCAGGTCAGGCAAATCGAAATTGAGCGTGACGCCCGAAAACGCCTGATCAAAAACCGCTTTGGAAATACCCTGCGTCTTGGCTTCAGGCCAAAGATCGTTGACAAGCCATGCTCGGAACTGTGCTTCAACTTCCGGTTTTGAAGCGGCCAACCCGGCTGTTGCATGGAGAAAGATCGCAAACAGCGCCGCAAGAGCCAGTCGCATCGGACGTCTGATCAAAAGCCTTCTCCCTATAAAGAGGTCCGCGCGCGCAGGGCAGCGGCCAACGTGCCCTCGTCCAGATAGTCGAGTTCCCCGCCGACCGGAACGCCATGCGCCAGCCGCGTGATACGCACGTCAAAATCCGCAAGCTGATCAGTGATGTAATGAGCCGTCGTCTGCCCCTCGACCGTCGCATTGACGGCGAGAATGACCTCCTTGATCTCGCCTTCCGCCACGCGGCTGACAAGGCTGCCGATGTTGAGATCGTCTGGACCAACACCATCCAGCGGCGACAGCCGTCCGCCAAGCACATGATAGCGGACATTCATTGAACCGGCCCGCTCCAGCGCCCAAAGGTCGGCAACATCCTCGACCACAATCAGCGTCGCCCGTTCGCGACGCGGATCGGTACAGATCATGCACGGATCAGATGTATCGACATTGCCGCATGTGGAGCAGATACGCACCTTGTCCGCTGCGTCCTGCATGGCAGAACCCAACGGGATCAGCAGCGCTTCCTTCTTCTTGATGAGATGCAGCGCGGCGCGGCGGGCGGAACGCGGCCCGAGCCCCGGCATTTTGGCCAGAAGCTGGATCAGGCGTTCAATTTCGGGACCGGCGATTCGTTTCGACATATCGCCGGTTTAAAGCAAATTTTGCCCATAGGGAATCGGAGACGCACCGCGAACTCAACCCAAGCGAAAAAGAGACCGTTATTTTACAACTCTGCATTCGTTGTTGCCACTCACCAACCAAGCAATGATCGAACGGGCGCTGAAAAGCGTGATCACAGTTTGAGGGCAGAGGCAGCAACACCGTGTCAGCCGGTGCATCGGGAGAATGGGCTACCCGACTGTGGCAACAGCCTTGCCTTCGACCTTGGAGGTGAACTATGCGGATCTTTCCGTTTAGCATCACACTTGTTTTAAGAAAAACCCGGACGAGCTGGTCATGGACCGTCCGGGTTCAATTTAAATAAGGAAACGGGTGATGGGCGAAAGCTCATCATCCACTCCAAGAGCAACATAAACTATCGCAGTGCTATTTCCAATAAACTTGTGATTGTGCAGAACGTGATCAGAACGGCAGTTTGAAGCCCGGAGGGATCGGCAGACCCGCTGTCAGTGCCTGAGTCTTTTCCGCCATGATGGCTTCAACCTTGGCTTTTGCCTCGTTATGGGCAGCGATGATCAGATCTTCGAGAATCTCGACATCATCTTCCTTGAAGAGCGATGGATCAATCTTGAGCGAGGTCAGCGCCCCCTTGCCGGACAGCTTGACCGTGACGAGACCGCCGCCGGAATGGCCCTCCGCCTCCAGTGCCGCGATTTCTTCCTGCATGGCAGCCATCTTGCCCTGCATTTCCTTGGCCTGTTTCATCATGCCCATAATGTCACGCATGGGAAAAACTCCTTTTGATCAATCATCTTCTTCGACGGGGGCCAGCGTATCGTCGCCGGAGCCGATCCCGTCCATGCCGTCGGGGTCGCCACCTGCCTGCCCGGCGGGTGTTGCGATCCGTACATTGATAATCTTGGCACCGGGGAACCGCGACAGGATCGCCGCGACATCCGGATCGGCGCGCGCATCGCTGAGCATGGAATCGCGCCGGGCCGTCTCGGTTTCATTGATGGTTCGGCCACCCTGTTCCCGCGACAGCGATACCATCCAGCGCGTACCGGTCCATTCGCTGAGTTTCTGCGACAGGTCTGTCAAAAGCGTTTTTGGCGCGTCGTCGGTCAGATTGATCTCGAGCCGTCCCGGCTTGATGCTGACAAGCCGCACGCAGTTCTTGACCAGTATCTTGAACTGCATGTTGCGCTGCTTGTCGGCGAGCGCCACGATATCAGCGATGCTGGTGACGGGAACAGCCGGCGCCAGTTCTTCCGCAGCCGGTTGCACCGGCACAACAGGTGCAGGCTGTGCCGATTGTTCAACCAGCCGCATGGTGGCACCACCGCTGGAGGTCACGGAACTGCGCAGCGGTGCAACAGCGTCCGCCGGCGCAGCGCGGTTCATCGTCTCGCCGCCGCCATTGCCGGGACGCGGGCCATCGCTTCGCGGAGGCTGCAGGGAGGAAGACGCCCCATTTTCCAGCGATTTCAGGGCTTCATCCAGCGTCGGCAAATCGGCTGCATGCGCCAGCCGGATCAACAGCATTTCTGCAGCCTGGACCGGGCGATTGGATGCATCCACCTCGGCAATGCCTTTCAGCAGCATCTGCCATGTCCGGGAGAGGACCCGGATGGAAAGCTTTTCGGCATAATCCCGGCCGCGCAGGCGTTCATCCTCGGACAGGGAGATATCGTCCGCGACATCCGGGGTGAAGCGAATACGCGTCACCAGATGGTTGAAGTCGGCAAGATCGGAAAGAACAACACTGGGGTCCGCGCCGACATCATACTGGGCACGAAACTCGCGCAGGGCGGAAGCCACATCACCGCGCATCAGCATCTCGAAAAGATCGATGATCCGGGCGCGATCCGCCAGCCCCAGCATGGAGCGGACGGTCTCGGCGTCGACATTGCCCGCACCATGGGCGATTGCCTGATCGAAGATCGACAGGGAATCGCGCGCCGAACCCTCGCCCGCACGGGCGATCATCGCCAGGGATGCGGCATCAACCGTGATGCTCTCCTTGTCGGCGATCTTCTTCAGCAACGCCGTCAGCATGTTCGCGTCGATACGGCGCAGGTCAAAGCGCTGGCAGCGCGACAGCACAGTGATCGGAACTTTACGGATTTCGGTGGTAGCGAAGATGAATTTGACGTGGGGCGGCGGCTCTTCCAATGTTTTCAACAGGCCGTTGAAGGCCTGATTGGACAGCATGTGCACTTCGTCGATGATGTAGACTTTGTACCGGGCCGAAACCGGGCGGTAGCGAACCTGCTCGATGATTTCACGGATGTCATCGATACCCGTATGCGAGGCGGCATCCATCTCGATGACATCGACATGGCGGCCTTCCATGATCGCCTGACAATGTTCACCGGGAACAGACAGGTCGATCGTTGGCTTGTCGATTTCAGCTGTTTTATAATTGAGGGCGCGGGCCAGAATGCGGGCAGTGGTGGTCTTGCCAACACCGCGCACACCGGTCAGCATCCACGCCTGCGCAATGCGGCCGGTCTCGAACGCATTGGTCAGGGTCCGAACCATCGGCTCCTGACCGACCAGATCGTCGAAATTCTGCGGGCGATATTTGCGGGCAAGCACGCGATAGGCGCTATCTGCCGTTTTGGTGTCCATCCCGGTTGATTCCGCTCCTGCATTACTCTTCATGGCGCTAATTGTCCGATTCTGACATTCGCATGTCTCGCGTGATGTCAAATTCGTTCCACCAGGCAAGTTTGTACCGCTGCACACCGCAGCGTCAATGCCGGATCACGGCTTTAAAGAGGATAAAGGTGGGAGGCTGGCACGGCGACCCGTGCCTGGCTCGTTGGGGCTGCTTCCTTCCGGACCTGACCCGGTTGGCGAGTGGCTCGTCCACCACCAACCTCCCGAGGCTCATATCGGCAATCTTTGCGCAAAAAGCAAGCGGGACGACAAAAAAACTGCTAATTGTTGCAAATCATGACGTTCATACTCGATAGCAAACTTGCAGCTGATACGATTCCCATTGCAAGGCTGGGCCTTTGCGATCTGCGCCTGATGAATGACCGGCGCTGGCCTTGGCTCATTCTCGTGCCGCAAAGGGCTGATATCAGCGAGATTCACGACCTTACCCCCCTCGACCAGACAATGCTTGTCTTTGAATCGGGCATTGCCGCACAGGCGCTCAAGGCTGTCGTCAATTGCGAAAAGATCAACACCGGTGCTCTCGGCAATATCGTCCGGCAGTTGCACCTGCATATCATTGCTCGCAACACCGGAGATCCGGCATGGCCCGGTCCCGTCTGGGGCTATGGCACGCGCGAACCCTACGGCGAAAAAGACGCACGGGACTTTGCGAACGCCATTCTCAACGCTATCTAATCAGCATCATCACACAGTCCCATTCCGGACCGGTCTTCTGGAGCCCCACTTATGTCATTTCGCCTTTATGATGTACCGGAAGCGGAAGCGAGCCGCTTCGTCGGCTTTGCCGGCAACAGGATAAACCGCCACGCTGAAAACCGCAGCGATGATGTGGTGACGGTCGCGCTTGCAGATGCAAAGGCGCGCATGCTGCTGATCGGGCAAGGCCAGATATTGTTGTCGCAGGGCAATGACATAGGCAATGCCTTTTTCGACCTTGAAGAAGCCGCCGCGCTGCTGCCCAATCCAAACAGGACAATCTATTTGGGAATGCAGGAGGACATGCCGGTTCTCGCTGCTGTGAGCGGTATCGATCTGGCAACCCTTCCCGAGACAATCAAGGCCGTTGAATACCGCCCTGTCTACACGCAAGGCCTCATACCCGAAGATCAGCTGGGCGCCATGGCGCAAGCCGTTTCGCTGCTGACGTGGCATGAGAATCACCGCTTCTGCGGACGCTGCGGCACGGAAACGGTGATGCACGATGGCGGGTACCGGCGCACTTGCCCGAATTGCGACGCCCAGCATTTCCCGCGCACCGATCCGGTTGCCATCATGATGGTGGTGCGCGGCGACAAATGTCTTCTGGCCCGTGGGCCCCATTTCGGACCGGGCATGTATTCCTGCCTTGCCGGGTTCATTGAACCAGGGGAAACCATCGAAAATGCCGTGCGGCGCGAGACGCTGGAAGAAACCAACCTGCCTATCGGCCGGGTAGTCTATCACGCATCGCAACCCTGGCCGTTTCCCTATTCGCTGATGATCGGCTGCCATGCGGAGGCTTTGTCCGACGACTACACGCTCGACAAGGCTGAGCTGGAGGCGGGCCGCTGGTTCACACGCGATGAAGTCGCCCTGATGCTCGACCGGACACACCCGGAAGGATTGATGACGCCGCCACCCGGCGCCATCGCCGCCCATCTGATCCGCAGCTGGGTTGAGAGCGGGGTTTGAGCCCTACCAAGGTTGAATTGAAAATATCGCCCAATTGGTATATATCATTGTCATATCTCAAAAGAGGTGCGACATGGAAAAAGCCAAAATCTTCTGGTCCGGACGCTCGCAGGCCGTACGCCTTCCAAAGGAGTTCCGATTTGACGCCACAGAGGTTCGCATACGGCGTCACGGGCAATCCGTGATTCTTGAGCCGGTGCCGGAAAATTGGACTTGGCTGGATGCCCTTACAGGCCCGTTAGACGACGACCTTGTAAAAGCTGCGAGCGAGAAGCCAGTACCGCAGGAAAGACCTGATCTCGACTATTTCAAATGAAATTCTTGCTTGATACCAACGCCATCATTGCGTTGCTGAAAGGCAATGAACGGCTGCACAGCCGACTGCGTCGACATCAGCCGCAGGATTTTGCAATCTCGGCCATTGTTGCCCATGAACTATTTTACGGAGCCTACAAATCACAGCGCGCCGTTCAGAATGTCGGCCTTGTTGAAAGCTTGCAATTCCCGGCACTTGAGTTTGATCTGGACGACGCCAGACATGCGGGCGAGTTGCGCGCAAAGCTTGCGCGCGCGGGCAGTCCCATCGGCCCTTACGATGTTTTGGTCGCAGGGCAGGCCCTTGCACGGTCTCTGACCCTCATCACACGCAATGTCCGTGAATTTCAGAGGGTCGAGGGACTCGGCGTTGAAAACTGGGAGGATTAGACCGTCAATCTACTCTTCCTCACCCTGGCTGCTGCGAAACGTGGTATCCGCCGGATAGACCCCGAGAACCCGCACCTCCTTGGAGAAGAATTCCAGTTCTTCCAGGGCATGGGCAACGTTCTTGTCGTCCGGATGCCCTTCAATATCGGCGTAAAACTGCGTGGCAGTGAACTTGCCGTCAATTTGATAGCTTTCCAGCTTGGTCATGTTGACGCCATTGGTGGCAAAGCCGCCCATCGCCTTGTAGAGCGCCGCCGGAACGTTGCGCACGCGAAAGACGAAGGTCGTCATCATCAGCTCGTCGGATGTGCGCGGCGCCCACTTTTTCGTCTTGTTCAGGACGACGAAGCGCGTGACATTGTTTTCCGTGTCCTCGACATCCTCTTCCAGGATATCGAGACCATAAAGGCTGGAGGCGAGCCGTGGTGCGAGCGCGGCCATCGTCTTATCCTTGACGTCGGAGACCAGCCGCGCCGCACCTGCCGTATCCCCGGCAATGACCGGCTTCCAGCCGTTCTTGCGGATGTATTTGCGGCACTGGCCCAGCGCGTGGATATGGCTGTGAACCGTGACGATTTCGCTGCGTTTGGTGCCCGGAAGAACCATCAGCTGAAAATGGATCGGCAGAAAGTATTCGCCGACAATATGCAGGCGCGATTCCGGCAAGAGGTGGTGGATGTCCGCGACACGTCCGGCGATCGTGTTCTCGATCGGGATCATCGCCAGATCAGCCGCACCACTTTCAACCGCATTGAACGCATCCTCAAAGGTCGGGCATGGCAACGGCTCCATGTGCGGAAACATGTTGCGGCATGCGGTGTCGGAATTGGCACCCGGTTCGCCCTGAAAGGAGATGCGGTTGGTCTTGGCCATAATCAATTGCCCTTTATTGAAGTAAGAATGTCACGTGCCCGCTCAAGATCTTCCTGGGTATCCACACCCAGTGGCACCGAATCAACGATCTCGACATCGATGCGCATGCCGGCTTCCAGCGCGCGCAGCTGTTCCAGCCGTTCGCGCTGTTCGAGCGGCGACGGGCCAAGGCTGACGAATCGCTGCAGAGCTGCACGGCGATAGGCATATAGACCGATGTGGTGGTAGAGCGGGCCGTTGCCGTAGGGAGCCGTCGCACGCGTAAAGTAGAGCGCCCGCATTTTCCCGGTGCCGATATCTGACCCGACGATCTTCACCACATTCGGATTGGTCTTTTCATCTTCCCTGGTGATCTCAACACACAATGTGGCGATATCGGCGGGACCTTCACGCAGCGGCAGGAGCGCGCGTTTCACCAATTCCGGATCAATGGTCGGCAGGTCGCCCTGGACATTGACGATGGCATCAACAGTGCCTTCCGGATCAAGTGCCAGCAAGGCTTCATAGATGCGGTCCGAACCCGATTCATGGTCGCTGCGTGTCATGACCACTTCAAGCCCGTGGGCTTCGACCGCCACCTTCACCTCGGCGCTATCCGTGGCAACAACGGCACGGCCAAGGCCGGCCGCCAGGGCACGTTCAGCCACATGCACGATCATCGGCTTGCCGGCAATATCGGCCAATGGCTTGCCGGGCAAGCGTGTGGAGGCCATGCGGGCGGGAATCAGGGTCAATATTTTCATCGTCATAAGCACCCTACGGTGTCAAAAAGTCTCAGGCAGAACTGCCCTTATATGTGTTGCAAGTCTTGAGCAAAAGACCTAGTTTCCGCGCGATCACGAGGGGACTCTCGTCAAGTTGTGCAGCGGTCTGCATTGACCAGATAATGAGAACCTCCGCAAGAGGAGCAATGATCGACAATGGATTCGAGCGCATTCAACAAATATGCCATGGCGTTCCTGGCAACAGTTTTCGTTGTCATGACAGCGGGCATCCTTTCGGATTTCTTATTTGATTCCCGTGCGCCCGAAAAACCCGGCTTTATCATCCAGGCCGCCGAAGCCGGCGGTGAAGGTGAAGCCGGCGCGCCAGCCGCAGCAGCTGCGGCCGTGCCGATCGCAACCCTGCTCGCATCGGCGGACGCAACGCGCGGTGAAGCGATTTTCAAGCGCTGCCAGGCTTGCCATACCGGCGAAAAGGGCGGCGCGAACAAGGTCGGCCCGAACCTCTGGGACATTGTCGACCGTCCCATGGCCACGCATGAAGGCTTCAGCTATTCCGGCGCCATCAAGGATTTCTCCAAGGGCGGCAAGGAACTCTGGACATTCGACCATCTCAATCACTTCCTGACCTCGCCCAAGGGCTATATCAAGGGCACTGCCATGGGCTTTGCCGGTGACAAGAAGGACAATGAACGCGCAGACCTGATCGCTTACCTGCGCACGCTCTCCGACAGTCCAAAGCCGCTGCCTGCTGCCGATGCCGCGCCAGCCGGCGGTGAAAAGCCAGCCGATGCAGCAAAGCCTGCAGATGGCGCTGCGCCGGCACCGACAAAATAAGTCAGCCGTCAATTCCAAGGGAAAGCCGGGTCCTGTGCCCGGCTTTTTTGTATCCGTCAGCCTGATCCTATCAAGACTGCGTGTTTTTTTGCCGAAGGTCTGTTCTCCGCCGCATTTTCTCTTAGACTGACCAAAAAAGAGAACCGTGGAGATCTGATTTGCAATTCCGTCCGCTCGTTGCCAGCCTCGCGCTCCTTGCCATGACAGCCGTGTTTCCCCTATCGAATGCACGGGCTGCGGATGCTGAATGGCGGACGGCGGTCAGCGCTCTGGGCAAGCCGAAATACGGGCCGGACTTCAAGCATTTTGATTTTGTGAATCCCGATGCGCCCAAAGGCGGAACCTTGAATCAAATTGCTCAAGGTTCATTTGACAGCCTCAACCCCTTCGTCGTCCAGGGAACGTCTGCGGCGGGGCTTCCGGGCGGAACTATCCTGGGTGGATATCTCTACGATACGCTTCTCAGCCGGGCGCTTGATGAGCCGGCAACAAATTACGGTCTTCTCGCAGAAGCAGTTGCTTACCCAGATGATTTTTCCTGGGTAAAGTTCCGCCTCAACCCCGCTGCAAAATGGCATGATGGACAACCCATCACCGTCGATGACGTCATCTGGTCGTTCGATACCCTGAAAGCGCAAAGCCCGATTTACAACAAGTATTATCATGATGTGACAAAGGCCGAGAAGACCGGGGACCGAGAGGTTACCTTCACGTTTGCGAGCGGCGGGAACCGTGAGTTGCCCAGCATTGTCGGCGAGTTTCCCGTCCTGCCAAAGCATTGGTGGGAAGGCACCGATCAATCCGGAAAGAAGCGCGACATCACCAAGCCCACGACGGAAATCCCCCTGGGCTCGGCTGCCTACAAAATCGAAAGCGTCGACTTCGGCAAGACCATCGTATGGAGCCGGGTAGCCGATTACTGGGGCAAGGATCTCCCCACCAATGTCGGGCGCAACAATTTCGATCTTATTCGCTATGAATATTTCCGGGACGCAAACGCCATGTGGGAAGCCTTCAAGAAGGGGGGATTCCAGGATTACCGCGGCGAGCCGAGCATCGGCCGCTGGATGCGTGGCTATGATTTCCCGGCATTCACCCGGGGTGATGTCGTCAAGGCCGTGTATCCACAGCGGTCGTCTGGTCGCATGCAAGGATTTCTCCTGAACACACGCCGCGACAAATTCAAGGATATCAAGGTACGCGAAGCCTTGAATTTCGCCTTCGACTTTGAATCCATGAGCAAGAATGCATTTTTCGGTCAATACAAGCGAATAGACAGTTATTTCTCCGGCACGGAACTCGCATCAAGCGGCGTCCCGACAGGCAAAGAGCTGGAGATACTTCAAGCGGTTAAAGGTGAAGTACCGGAAGGGGTTTTCAACGAGGAATTCAAGAACCCGGTTTCTGATACGCCGCAGGCGCAACGCGATAATTTGCGCAAGGCCGTCACGCTTTTGCGGGAGGCTGGTTATGATCAGAAAAATGGAAAGCTCGTCAATACAGCGACTGGTCAACCTCTGACCATCGAATTTCTGGCGGACGATCCGGGCAATGAGCGTACGATCGGACCGTTCATGACGAATCTGCGTAAGCTAGGCATAGATGCGCAAATACGAGCTGTCGATGCTGCCCAGTACGCGGCCAGGGTCAATGATTATGATTTTGACGTGATGGCAATCGCCGGGATCGGGCAAACGCTGTCGCCAGGCAACGAGCAACGCGATTTCTGGGGATCCAGCACCGCAGACACGCCTGGCGGGCGCAATTACATGGGCATCAAAAACCCGGCCATCGACAAGCTGATCGACAGGGTCATCTTTGCCAAGGACCGCGAAGAGCTTGTTGCGGCAACCCATGCGCTCGACCGGGTCCTGCTGTGGAATTACTATGTTGTTCCGCAGTGGTATGACGACAGGGTCAAGATCGCCTACTGGAACAAGTTCGGCATGCCTGAAAAACAACCGGATTATATCGGTGTCGACCCGCTTTCCTGGTGGATTGACCCTGCCAAGGAACAAGCTCTGAAAGCCCACGCGCAATGATGGCCGGGCGTCTCAATCGCCGCGATCTGCTGAAATACTCCAGTGCAGCGGCTTTGTCCGCCCTCACTCCGCGTCTGGCACTGGCGGATGTGAAGACGGATGTTCCGCTGCATGGTCTTTCCGCCTTTGGCGAGCTCAAATATCCGAAGGATTTCACGCATTTCGAATACACCAATCCCGATGCGCCGAAGGGTGGTACATTCTGCTTCTCGCCGCCGACATGGTATTTCAACCAGTCGACGCAGACATTCAACACGCTGAACGGTTTCGGGGCACGCGGCGATGCACCGCCACGTGTGGAATTGTGCTTTGATTCCTTGATGACATCAGCGCTGGACGAGCCCGATTCCATTTATGGCCTGGTTGCTGAAAGCGTTACGGTTTCCCCGGACAGGCGGACATTCATTTTCAAGTTGCGCCCGCAAGCGCGTTTTCACGACGGCTCCCCCCTGACGGCCCACGATGCGGTGTTCAGCTATGAGACGCTCAAGACAAAGGGGCATCCCGATCTCGTGGTGATGATGGCGGAGCTCACCGAAATTGTCGCCGAGGATGACCATACAGTGCGTCTGACCTTTTCCGGCAAGCATTCCGGTCGCGCCATTCTCGACATAGCGGCAGGGATACCGATCTTTTCCAAGGCGTGGT
This sequence comes from uncultured Phyllobacterium sp., assembly GCF_902479695.1. NCBI lineage: Bacteria > Pseudomonadati > Pseudomonadota > Alphaproteobacteria > Hyphomicrobiales > Phyllobacteriaceae > Phyllobacterium > uncultured Phyllobacterium sp. Next base: position 118,491 of record NZ_CABSQF010000003.1, read on the forward strand.
ACGCCACGCGGGATTTCGGCGCATCGACACTGGAAGCGCCTCTCGGCTCGGGAGCCTATCGCGCGGGCATGATCCTTGCCGGTCAAACGATTGAATACGAGCGCGTTGCCGATTACTGGGCAAAGGATTTGCCGGTCCAGCGCGGCTCCAACCATTTTGACCGCATCCGCATCGAGTTCTTTCGCGACCGGCAACCGGATTTCGAATCCTTCAAGAAGGGCGATATTTACTGGCGCTCCGAATCCGTCGCGAAGACATGGGCGACCGAATACAATTTCCCGGCCATTCAGCAGAAGCGCGTCGTCAAACGTGAGTTCTCCAGCGAAAAGCGGCCGGTGATGCAGGCCTGGGCTCTGAATCAGCGCCGGGAACAGTTCCGCGATCCGAGTGTGCGCGAAGCCATCGCGTTGTGTTTTGATTTCGAATGGACCAGCAAGAACCTTTTTTACAATGTCTACAACCGGTCGCAATCGCTGTTTGAGAAATCGGAATTTCGCGCCGAAGGCAAACCTTCCGCCGAAGAGCTGGCCATTATGGAACCGCTGCGCGACAGGCTGCCGCCGGAGATTTTCGGCGATGCGGTCCTGCAACCCGTATCGGATGGTTCGGGCCGCGACAGAAACAATCTGCGCCGCGCGGTCGAATTGATCACCGCAGCGGGTTATACGCGGCAGAACGGCAAATTCGCCGATGCCGGCGGCAGACCACTCAACCTGGAAATGTTGATCCAGGCGGAAGTCTTCACACGCTCGTCGGCACCTTTCATCAACAATCTGAACGCCATCGGCATCAATGCCACCCTGCGACTGGTCGATCCGGCGCAGTATCAGGTCAGGCTGCAGGACTTTGATTTCGATATGATAGGCGCTGCCTACTCCCTTGGTTCCACGCCGACACAGGAGAGCCTGCAGGCCATCTTTGGATCCAAATCGGCTGCCATGCCCGGATCGACCAACTTCGCGGGTATTGCGGATCCGGCCATCGATGCGCTCATCCAGAAAGTCGGTGAGGTGAAGTCACGGGCAGAGCTGGTCACGATTATGCGTGTTTTGGATCGGCTCTTGCGTATAAGGCGTGACTGGATTCCAAATTGGTACAGTGCGAATCACCTCATCGCCTATTGGGATATGTTCGGCTTCAAGGAGCCCAAACCCGATTATGGCTTTCCGGTTGAAACGCTCTGGTGGCTTGACGAAGCAAAGGCAAAGGCAATTGGCAAGATTTAAAATGATATCTCCTGGAGCACCGTCTTAATGGGAGCCTATATTCTACGGCGTTTGCTTCTGATGATACCGACCCTGTTCGGAGTCCTGCTTGTCTGCTTCGTGATTGTACAGTTCGTCCCCGGCGGTCCGGTCCAGCGCATTATCGGCCAGCTCACCGGACAGGGCGGCAACGCGCTTGACCGCATCGGTGGCGGCGGTGCTGATTTTGGTCAGAGCCATGAATCGCTCGGCCTTGGTACGGCCAACTCGAAATATCGCGGCGCTCAGGGCCTCGATCCCGCTTTCATAGCCAGCCTCGAAAAGCAGTTCGGCCTGGACAAGCCGCCGCTCGAGCGGTTCCGTATCCTGGTATGGAACTACCTGCGCTTCGATTTCGGCAACAGCTATTTCCGCGATATCAGCGTCGTGCAGCTCATCAAGGAGAAACTGCCGGTCTCGATATCGCTGGGCCTGTGGATGACACTGATATCCTATGCCATTTCCATTCCGCTCGGCATTCGCAAGGCCATCAAGGACGGTTCTGCCTTCGACGTGTGGACCAGCGCCGTTGTCGTGGTTGGCTATGCGATACCGGGATTCCTCTTCGGCATCATGCTGATCGTGTTTTTTGCCGGCGGCTCCTTCTTCGACTGGTTCCCGCTGCGCGGTTTGACGTCCAACAATTTCGCCGAACTCTCGTTCTTCGGCAAGATCGTCGACTATGCCTGGCACATTGCCCTGCCGCTGACGGCCATGCTGCTGTCGGCCTTCGCCACGACGACCCTTCTGACCAAGAATTCGTTCCTCGATGAAATCCGCAAGCAATATGTCACCACGGCGCGGGCCAAGGGCCTGACCGAGCGCAAGATTCTCTATGGACATGTGTTCCGCAACGCCATGCTCATCGTTATTGCCGGTTTTCCCAGTGCCTTCATTTCGATCTTCTTCACCGGTCAGCTGCTGATCGAGGCGATTTTCTCGCTGGATGGACTGGGGTTGCTTGGCTATGAATCGATCATCAATCGCGACTATCCGGTGGTGATCGCCACGGTCTATATTTTCGCCCTTGTCGGCGTCGTCGTCAGTCTCCTGTCTGATCTTCTCTATACATGGATCGACCCGCGCATCGACTTCGAGCGGAGGGACGTCTGATGACCGATACAAGCATTGGCACCCAGCCCTCACCCGTTGCCGTTCGCCGCCCGCGCCTGTCGCCGCTCAATGCCCGGCGCTGGCAGAACTTCAAGGCCAACCGCCGCGGCTGGTGGGCCTTGTGGCTGTTCCTGTTCCTGTTCATTGGATCGCTGTTCGGCGAGTTCATTGCCAACGACCGGCCGATCCTTGTTTCCTACAAGGGGGAGATCCTCTTTCCCGTTCTCGTCGACTATCCGGAGGAGAAGTTCAACGGCTTTTATGCGGTGACCGACTATCGCGATCCGGTAATCCAGGATGAGATCAATACCAATGGCTGGGCCATCTGGCCGCCGATCCGCTATTCCTACCGCACCGTCAACAACGAGCTTCCCGATACGGCGCCGTCAAAACCGTTCTGGCTCTATACGCCGGAGGAGCGATGTGCCCGCTATCCGCAGGGTGTGAACGACGCCAACTGCACGTTCGGCAATATGAACATTCTGGGCACGGATGATCAGGCGCGCGACGTGTTTGCCCGGGCGCTCTATGGTTTCCGCATTTCCGTGCTGTTCGGACTGATCCTGACGGCAGCGTCTGCGGTTATCGGGGTGACGGCCGGCGCCATGCAGGGCTATTTCGGCGGCTGGCTCGATCTTCTGGCACAGCGCTTCATTGAAATCTGGTCTTCGGTGCCCACGCTCTACCTTCTCCTGATCATGGCTTCGATCCTGCCGCCCGGCTTCTGGATCCTGCTGTGCATCATGCTGCTGTTCTCGTGGGTGCATTTTGTCGGGATCGTTCGCGCTGAATTCCTGCGGGCCCGCAATTTCGAATATGTGAATGCCGCGCGTGCACTTGGCGTGCGTGACCGGACAATCATGTTCCGTCACCTTCTGCCCAACGCCATGGTGACCACGCTCACCTTCCTGCCCTTCATCCTCAACGGATCGATCACGACGCTCACCTCGCTCGATTTTCTCGGTTTCGGCCTGCCGCCGGGCTCTGCCTCGCTCGGCGAACTCCTGGCCCAGGGCAAGAACAACCTGCAGGCGCCATGGCTTGGCCTGACCGGTTTCGTCGTCATCTCGCTGATGCTGTCGCTGCTGATCTTCGTCGGTGAGGCAACCCGTGACGCATTCGATCCGCGCAAGGCTTTCAAATGAGTGCGTCCCCCCTCCTTTCCGTCCGTGATCTCTCGGTTGCCTTTACCCAGAACGGCCGCCAGTCGATTGCCGTCGATCATATCTCGTTCGACATCGCTCAGGGCGAGACGGTTGCGCTTGTCGGCGAATCCGGTTCCGGGAAATCGGTCTCGGCCCTGTCGATCCTGAAGCTTCTGCCCTACCCGCCGGCCTCGCACCCCTCCGGCCAGATCCTGTTCAACGGGCAGGACCTTCTGGACAGCGACGAGAACGATCTGCGGCGTGTGCGCGGCAACGACATCACCATGATCTTCCAGGAGCCGATGACCTCGCTCAATCCGCTCCATACGATCGAGAAGCAGATTGTCGAAGTTCTTAAACTGCACCAGGGCATGGCTGACAAACCGGCGAGGCAACGCACGCTTGCGCTTCTGCACGAAGTGGGCATCCGCGAACCGGAAAAGCGCCTCGATGCCTATCCGCACCAGCTCTCCGGCGGCCAGCGTCAGCGTGTGATGATTGCCATGGCGCTCGCCAACAAGCCGAAGCTGCTGATTGCCGATGAGCCGACCACAGCGCTCGATGTGACCGTGCAGGCACAGATCCTGCAACTGCTTGCCGACCTCAAGAAGGCACAGGGCATGTCCATGCTGTTCATCACGCATGACCTCGGCATCGTCCGCAAGATTGCCGACCGTGTCTGTGTCATGACCAAGGGTAAAATCGTCGAGACCGGCCCCACCAGGCAGATTTTCGACAATCCGCAGCATGAATATACGCGCCATCTGCTTGCCGCCGAACCCAAAGGCAATCCCCCCTCCGCTGATCTGTCCGCCGCGCCCGTCATGCGCGGCGAGCAGGTGAAGGTCTGGTTCCCGATCAAGCAGGGTTTCCTGCGGCGGACTGTCGATCATGTGAAGGCGGTCGATGGCATCGATGTGACCATCCGCGCCGGACAGACGCTCGGGGTTGTCGGCGAATCCGGCTCGGGCAAAACCACGCTCGGGCTTGCGTTGTCGCGCATGATTTCCTCCCAGGGGGTCATCCGCTTCGGCGAGAAGGACATCAACCAGTTCTCCTTCAAGCAGATGCGGCCGCTGCGCCGCGAGCTGCAGATCGTGTTCCAGGACCCGTTCGGCTCGCTGTCGCCGCGCATGTCGATTGCCGATATCGTGGCCGAGGGCCTTGCCGTGCACGAGCCGAAACTGTCGGCAGACGAGCGGGATGCACGCGTCGTTGCCGCACTGAAGGAGGTCAATCTCGATCCGGAGAACCGCTTCCGCTATCCGCATGAATTTTCCGGCGGCCAGCGCCAGCGCATTGCCATTGCCCGGGCCATGGTGCTCAACCCGCGCTTCGTCATGCTGGACGAGCCGACCTCGGCGCTCGACATGAGCGTGCAGGCACAGGTGGTCGACCTCTTGCGCGGATTGCAGCAAAAGCACAATCTGGCCTATCTTTTCATCAGCCATGATCTCAAGGTGGTGAAAGCGCTGGCCAATGACGTGCTTGTCATGCGCAATGGCAAAGCGGTTGAATATGGCCCGTCGGAGGAAATCTTCGCCAATCCGAAGAGCGATTATACAAAAGCACTGATGGCAGCGGCCTTCAGGATAGAAACGGCGGAACAGGGAGCAGTAAGCGAATGACCGGGACAAGCGACACGATTTTTCTGGCTGTAACGGGATGGGACCCGGAGGTCTGGCTATCGGAGTTTGCCAAGAACGCCCCGCAGCGCAAACTTGTCCTGAACACCGATACGGACAAGGAAAAGGTTCGCTACGCACTGGTGTGGAAACAGCGCCCCGGTTCCCTCGCGGACCTGCCGAACCTCGAAGTCATTTTCTCATTGGGCGCAGGTGTGGATCACGTCTTCCATGATGACAGGATTCCCGATGTGCCTATCGTGCGCATCGTATCCCCTGATCTGACGATGCGCATGACGGAATATGTGGTCTGGCAGGTGCTGGATCACCACCGCCTCGGCCTGCGCTACCGGCAGCAGCAGGCCGGCAAGGTCTGGCATGAGGACCGGCGCCAGCCGGCGGCGCATGAGGTCAATGTCGGCATTCTCGGCATGGGCGTGCTCGGCCGGGATGCGGCCTCGAAACTGCGAATGCTGGGATTCAAGGTCAGCGGCTGGAGCCGCCGTCCCCAGAGCGTCGAAGGCGTGACCAGCCATTTCGGCAATGATGGGCTGAAGGATTTCCTGAAGGATGCGGATATCATCGTTTCGTTGCTGCCGCTGACACCGGAGACCAAGGGTATCCTGTCGATGAGCCTTTTTGCCCAGATGAAGGCGGACGGGCCGCTCGGCGCGCCGATTCTCATCAATGCCGGTCGCGGCGGGCTGCAGAATGAGGCGGATATCCTGGCCGCGCTGGAACGTGGCATGTTGTCGGCTGTCACACTTGATGTGTTCAACAGGGAGCCCCTGCCGAAAGACAGCCCGTTATGGACGCATCCGCAGGTCATCATCACGCCGCATGCGGCCGCAAGCTCCAGCCCGTCGGCGCTGGTTCCGGAGATTGTCGCCCAGATCGAATCCTTCGAGCGCGGCGAGCCGCTTAAAAATATTGTCGACCGGAAAGCCCAGTATTAGAAAAATTTGGCTTTGACAGCCCAGAACCTTCGGATAGATTGCCCGCGCAAGTGTTCTCAGGGCGGGGTGCAATTCCCCACCGGCGGTAATCACTGGGTGTCGAAAGATGTCAGGTGCGAGCCCGCGAGCGCTTTCCGGTTTGCCGGAAAGGTCAGCAGATTTCGGTGCAATTCCGAAGCCGACGGTATAGTCCGGATGAAAGAGAACAACTGAAAGCAAGGGCTGCCTTTCCGGCAGTCCCTGACCGTTTTTGGTTGTGCCCTGATTCACGTCAACTCTTGAGGAGACCGACATGGATCAGTTCCAGAATAACAATACCCCACATTTCGCCCCGCGCATCGCCTTCATCCAGGCGCGATGGCATGCGGAAATCGTTGACCAGTGCCGTATCGGCTTTGAAGGCGAACTCAAAAGCCAGGGTGTCACTGCCGGGCGGTTTGACGTCTATGACGTGCCGGGATCGTTCGACATTCCCCTGCTGGCCAAGAAGCTCGCCGAAACCGGCCAGTACGACGCGATTGTCGCAACAGGTCTCGTCGTCGATGGCGGCATTTACCGGCACGATTTCGTCGCCGGAACTGTGGTCAATGCGCTTCTCACCGCCCAGATGGAAACCGGGGTTCCCATGCTGTCAGCCGTGCTGACACCGCATCATTTCCAGGAAACCGCCCAGCATATCGACTTCTTCACCGGGCATTTCCTGGTCAAAGGACAGGAAGCGGCGCGCGCTTGCCTGCAGATCATCCGCACATTCCAGCACGTGGCTGAGCTATCGGCGGCATAAGACGCAAGCGGAGAGCTTGTGGTTATCCCCCTCTGGCCCGCCAGAGGGGGTGAAATCAGAGCCGCCGTACCGCTGTCGGCTTGCCATAGAGATAGGCAATGCGTTCGATGGCATCGTGCAGAGGCTCAAGCGTCACGCTCATCGTATGACCGCTCGCGTGCAGCAGCATGGAATGGCTGGCCATCATCGCGGCATGGCCCTTCCAGAAAACAAAATCACCGCGCTTCAGATTGTTGTAATTTGCATCCGGCTCGATCGCATCGCCGATCGTATCAGCCTGCATGTCGGAGTCGCGCAAAACGGACTGGCCGGTCATCAGCAGTGACAACTGGACCAGACCGGAGCAATCAATTCCGAAACCGGACACGCCGCCCCACAGATAAGGCGTGTGCATCAGGGTCTCGGCAACCGCCACGTGATCGTCGGTGACTTCATCGATCGGAACGAGATGCTTGGCAATGATGGCCTCGCCGCTTGGCAGGATGCCGTAGAGCGTTCCACGGCGTTCCTCGCCGCCCTTTATCGTGACGAGCGATCCCATGGACAGTGCATTGGTTGGCGGGAACTTCAGGTCAGATCCCGGATAGACAAACGTGCGCGGCGCAATGACGATATGCGTCGGCTCGTCATAGCGCTTGTCCAGCGCCGTATCGACGACATAGCCGACATACCCATCCCGTTCGTTCTGGACCCAGCACCAGCCATTGCTGTCTTCGAACACCAGGACGTCATCGCCGAACAGGAACTGTGTGGTTACACCGGCATCGCCGCGCGCTGCGCCACGCACATCAACGACCGGATCGGCAATGCGCATGGGCTTGCCTTCCACGAAGTGTTCCGCCTCTACCTGCCCACGCAGGCTTTCGTCCGCCAGATCGGGACGGAACGCGTTCAACCGTTTATCCAATGTCACAGGGGTAATCCTCTTGCCTTGGCGATGACGAGATCGCCGAGCTTTTCAACATAGAGCGCACCTTTTACCGTTCTCTTGACGAGAACGTTGCGCTTGTCTTTTTCATCACGGTGCCGGTCCACCAATCCATAGCCACCCATTGTATCCAGCGCGCGGGTAATCACCGGCTTCGTCACCTTGAGCTTGGCAGCCATACCACGAATCGTGTGCGGCGGCGGCTCCAGATAAACCGTCAGCAGCACCGCCAATTGCCGCATCGTCAGGTCATGCGCATCATCCCGCACTTCGGAGACGGCAATTTCCTTCCACAATGTCAGCGCCTGAAACGGCTTCAACTCAATCTGCATGAACGGCTTCCGAGATCATTTCGGTTCCGTATCATTTTATTCCTCGCGGTGCGAAGTGCAAGCCGTCATAATCGGTCGGCGGCTTCTTGGCCGGGCGCAGGTGTATCCGACAGCATTCGATAAATTTGCCGCCGGACGCAGACTGACGAATCTCCGTTATTTCCCAGCGGGAAAACGCGCCTTCAACACATGGTAAAGCGCCCTGATGGCCTGCGCTTCCCCGCCAACGGGAGAATGCGGCTTCTCCACCGGGTTCCAGCCATAGATATCGAAATGACCCCAGATTCTGGTCTTCTCGACAAAGCGCTTCAGGAACAGTGCCGCTGTCACCGATCCGGCAAAGCCATCGGTCGTCACATTGTTGATGTCGGCCACGCGGGATGAAAGCCTTGCTTCGTAGGGCTGCCACAACGGCATGCGCCAGACGGGATCGGCCACGGCTTCGGACGCCTTGGCCACATCAGCCGCAAAGCTCTCATCGGTCGCATAAAAGGGCGGCACATCCGGACCAAGTGCAACACGCGCTGCGCCCGTCAGTGTCGCCATGTCGATCAGGATTTCCGGCTCTTCCTCATCGGCCAATGCCAGTGCATCGGCGAGGACAAGGCGTCCCTCCGCATCGGTATTGCCGATCTCGACGGTGATGCCCTTGCGGCTCGTCAGAATATCGCTCGGACGGAATGCGTTGGCCGAGATGGAGTTCTCCACCGCGGGAATGAGGACGCGCAAGCGGACCGGCAGTTTCGCATCCATGATGATGCTCGCAAGGGCCAGCACGTTGGCGGCGCCGCCCATGTCCTTCTTCATCAGAAGCATGCTGCTGGCAGGCTTGATATCAAGACCGCCGGTATCGAAGCAGACGCCCTTGCCCACCAGGGTTACCTTCGGAGCATCCTTCTTGCCCCATTCCAGATCGATCAGCCTCGGCTCCTCGCTTCCGGCACGGCCGACGGCATGGATCATCGGAAAATTCTTCTTGAGCAGCGCATCGCCCTTGATCACGCTGACAGACGCCTTGTGCTCATCGCCGACCTTGCGCACGGCAGCTTCCAGCGCCTCGGGGCCCATATCGTTGGTCGGCGTATTGATGAGGTCACGCGCGAGCGTCACCGCCCTCGCCTGCCGCTTCACATCGGCCTTATCAGCGCCTTCCGGCAGCATCAGCGCGATCTCCGCATCATCCTTCTTCGTGTACCGGGTGAACTTGTAACCACCGAGCAGGAAACCGAGAGCGGCCAGATCAGGCGCGCTGACAGGGCCTGCCAGATGCCAGGCGCCCTTCGGCAAAGCCTGCGCGAGTTTGCCTGCCGCCAGAGGATTGTCATCCTTGCCGGTCCCAAGCAATGCGCCGGCGATCTGGCCGTTTTCGCCGGGAACAATGAGTAGCCGGCCGGCCTGCCCTTCGAACCCGTTTGCCCTGGCCCAGGCAAGTGCTGCCGGATCAAGTCCAAGCGCTTCCAGCCCGCCCTTCGCCACGAACCAGACAGGCTTGCTATCCGATGATTTTTGTTTGGTGATTTCGGCAGGCATGATCGTTTGCTCCTGGTGTCAATTTTCTGCTTTTGCGCCGGCAAAGGCGACATCATTAACGGTCCGTTAGGGTTAACAGAATATTTCTTTCACATGGGATTGGTTAACGCACCAATGGATGTGCGCTGGGATCTGACGGGGCAAACTATGACAAGCGCAGGGATTATTCAACGCAACCGCAGGCTCATTTTTTCCGTAACCGTGGCTGCCCTTGCGATGAGCATTTCCGGTTGCGCCACCACCGACAAGACAACCACCGGCTCCATTGCGCCAGCGGCATCGACAGCAAGTCCCACGGGCAATTTTGATCATATGAACGCGCAGCAGCTTGCGCAGGCCTCCACCAGCCTGGGAGCGCGGTATCAAAGCAACCCGAAAGACAAAGCCACAGCCATGAATTTTGCTTCGGTGCTGCGCATGATGGGGCGAAACGATCAGGCGCTTGCAGTCATGCGCAGCCTTGCTATCGCCTATCCGAAGGACCGCGAGGTTCTGGCCGCGTACGGCAAGGCATTGGCAAGCAGCGGTGAATTCGAAGCGGCGCTTGACGCAGTTCGCCGCGCCCAGACGCCTGAATATCCGGATTGGAAACTGCTTTCCGCTGAAGCTGCGATCCTCGACCAGCTTGGCAAAACCGGCGAAGCCCGTGACATCTACAAGCAGGCCATGGACCTCAATCCGAACGAGGCATCGCTGCTTTCCAATCTCGGAATGTCGTATGTGCTGTCAGGCGAATTGAATACAGCCGAAACCTACATGCGCAGGGCGGTCAACGCACAGGGTGCCGACAGCCGCGTCCGGCAGAATCTGGCGCTCGTGGTCGGACTTCAAGGACGGTTTCCCGAAGCGGAAACGATTGCGAAGCAGGAGCTTTCGCCGCAACAGGCGGAAGCCAACGTCAAATATCTGCGGTCCATGCTCGCCCAGCAGAACTCCTGGACGATGCTCAAAGACAAGAAGAAGCCCAACAGCTGACAAAGCAGGAAAAAGGCCGCTCGGATCAGACGTCCTTTTCTCTCGGATTGCGGGCAGGCCTCAATCTTATTTGATCTTATTTAAGGGCCGTCCCGAAGAGCCCGCCCTGCGCCGAGACCTGGATCACAGCGGGCCCGAGAATAACGGCAAAAAGCACGGGCAGAAGAAACAGGATCATCGGAACCGTCAGTTTGGGCGGCAGGGCTGCCGCCTTCTTTTCCGCCGCGTTCAGCCTGGCTTCGCGGCTTTCATCAGACAAGACACGCAATGCGCCACCAATGGACGTACCATAGCGCTCCGACTGCGTCAGTGCCTGAACCACGGCCTTGACCGACTCAAGCCCCGTCCGCATGGCAAGGTTTTCGTAGGCCTGCCGCCGCTCGGGCAGGAAGGACAATTCGGCGTTCGTCAGGACGAACTCTTCCGCCAGGGCGGTCGACTGGACTCCGATCTCCTCGGAGACTTTTTTGAAGGCAGCTTCGATGGACATACCGGATTCAACGCAGATCAGCATGAGATCGAGCGAGTCCGGCCACGCCATCTGGATCGAATGTTTGCGCTTGCTGCCTGCGTTGCTCACATAAAGATTGGGCGCGTAAAAGCCGGCATAACCGCCGATGAGACAGACGAGTATTCGGACCATCGTCGGGTATTGGATCAGGCCATTCATGCCGAACACCCAAAAGGCAGTCAGGCTGAGTGTCAGGAATGGCAGACCGAAGCGCGCCGCCAAGAACAGATTCAAAGCATTCTGTCCGCGAAACCCGGCCGTTCGCAGGGATGCCAGTGTTTTTTCATCGGCAAGCGCCCGCTGCAGGTCCAGCTTTTCCACGAACTGGCGAACGCCCTGCCTCTGCACCATGCGCAGGCTACCCTGCGACGCGGCCTTATGGCGGCTGATACTTTCCGTGGCAAGGCGGGTTCGATCCTTGGCGCGCAACTGGTCACGCTCCAGTGCAACCGATTTCATCCGCGTCTTCAACACGGAAGTGCGAAGCTTTGGCAGGAAAACCGTTACCACCGTTGCAAAGGCTGAGATTGCAACAAGGGCGGTCCGGACCGTATCCGGATTGTCCTGCACGGCTTTGAGAAGGGAAGAGAACACCGCGCTTACTCCGCTCAGAACTTGAAGTTGATCATTTTGCGCATCACGGCGATGCCAATGGACATCCATATCCCGGCACATATTATGATCATGTTGCCCATATCGGTTGTGAACAGAACCATGATGTAGTGAGGACTGGACAAGTAGACGAGGCATGCAACCACGAAAGGCAAGGCGCCGATGATATAGGCGGACGCTTTGGCTTCCATCGACAGGGCCTGAACCTTTGCCTTCATTTTCTTCCGATCCCGCAGCACTCTGGAAAGATTGCCAAGTGCTTCCGACAAGTTACCGCCTGCCTGCGATTGAATCTGAATGACGATGCCGAAGAAGCTTGCTTCCGGACAGGGCATGTATTCCGACATCCGCATGGCCGCCTCCGGAATACTCACCCCAACCTGTTGCATATCCACAATCCGGCGAAACTCGGTGCGAACCGGTTCATGGGCTTCCTGCGCGATCAATCGAATACCGTCATTGAGTGGCAGACCGGATCGGATGGCGCGAACAATGACATCGATGGAATTGGGAAATTCATGCAGGAAAGCCGCCACGCGCCGCCGCCGCCTGAAATAGACGAATGCACGCGGCAACCCCAAGGCACCGATCAGGAAAAAGCCTGGCGCCAGATAAAGCGGGGCGCCGAAGAAGGTGCGGAGCACAACCAGCAGCAACCCGACGATGCCCGAGTAAATATAGAACCGCTTTACGGTCACCTTCATGCCCGCTTGTTGCAGCAGCATTTTCAGCGGCGGAGACTTGATGTTCTTGTCACGCAGTTTTTGCCGCTGGTCGATATCGTTCAGCGTGTCCTGTACCGACTTGCGGCGCCTTGTTGCTTCAACCTGCTTGTCCCTGGCTGTTGATTTGCTCAAACCGTCGATCGCGGCCAGCTTGACCGATTTCAGCCGTTCATCTGACTTTTTCTGCTGTTCAATGTTGTCGAAAACGAAGAAATAGGCGAGCGCCGCAACCGCAGTCGTTGCGAGCAACACGAAGGTGAGTTGTTCAAGATCAAGCCCGAACATGATGGGTCTCCCGCCGTGCGGTGTGCATCATGACTGCAATTCCATTGTATCGATGGCTTTGGCGAGCCTGTGCTCCTCATTGTAATAACGGGCACGATCCCAGAATTTCGGCCGGCTTATGCCAGTCGAGACATGTTTTCCAATGAGCCGGCCATTCGCATCTTCGCCCTCGATATCGTAAAGCATGAGGTCCTGCGTGATGATGACATCCCCTTCCATGCCGACAACTTCGGTCACATGCGTGATGCGGCGCGAACCGTCGCGCAGACGGGCGGCCTGAATGATGACATCGACAGAACCGACAATGATCTCCCGCACCGTGCGCTGAGGTAGGGCAAATCCACCCATGGCGATCATGGATTCCATGCGGTTGAGGCATTCCCGCGGGCTGTTGGCGTGGATGGTGCCCATCGACCCGTCATGACCGGTGTTCATGGCCGACAGAAGGTCGAACACCTCCGGTCCGCGGACTTCACCGACGATGATCCGTTCAGGACGCATGCGCAGGCAATTCTTGACCAGGTCACGCATGGTGATCTCACCTTCCCCCTCCAGATTGGCAGGGCGCGTTTCAAGGCGCACCACATGCGGCTGCTGGAGCTGAAGCTCGGCCGAATCCTCGCAGGTAATAATGCGCTCATCCCGGTCGATATAATTCGTCAGGCAGTTCAAAAGCGTGGTCTTGCCCGAGCCCGTGCCACCGGAAATAACAATATTGCAGCGCACGCGTCCGATAATCTGAAGCAGTTCGGCACCGGGTGGCGAGATCGCTCCCAGGCGCACCAACTGATCAAGGGTCAGTTTGTCTTTCTTGAACTTGCGGATTGTGAGAACCGGTCCATCGAGTGCAAGGGGCGGCGCAATGACATTCACGCGCGAGCCATCCGGAAGACGCGCATCGCATATGGGGCTGGATTCATCGACGCGGCGGCCAACCTGGCTGACAATGCGTTGGCAGATGTTCAGCAGTTGCTGGTTGTCGCGAAAACGGACCCCCGATTCCTGGACCTTGCCAAGGACTTCAATGTAGGTTTTGCGCGCCCCGTTGACCATGATGTCGGCGATATCGTCACGGGCAAGCAAGGGCTCCAGCGGACCATAGCCGAGAACATCATTGCAGATATCGTCGAGCAATTCTTCCTGCTCGGCAATCGACATGGCAAAATTCTTGATGGCGATGATATCGTTGACGATATCGCGAATTTCCTCACGCGCCACATCCGGATCGAGTTTGGACAGCTGGGAGAGATCGATCGTATCGATCAGGGCCGTAAAAACCTGCGATTTTGTATCGTAGTAGCTCTCGTTCTTTTCGCGCTGTGGTGCGGCCGGCTTTGGCGGCTGCTCGACAACCGCCAAACGCTTTACCTCAGCAATATCCCGAGGGAGCTTTGCCGGTTCCGCGGCGAGCGAGGCATGATTCGTGGGCAACGCCGTCTCAAGCGCAAGCGCCCGGAACTCCTGGACCGGGCGGCCTTCCCCCGTACTTCCGCGTTTGCCGAACATGGGTCTATTCCTTCAGTCTCATTTCTTGCGCTTCAGCTTGGACAAGACCGTGGAAAGCACCGGCTTCTTCTTGGCCTTCAGCTCCAGCCGTCCCGTCAGGATGTGGGCAATCTCATTGATGTTCTGGACAATTGCATTGGACGAATCGGTCTCCGCAAGCATCCGCCCATTGTTTGACGCGTTCCCGAACAATGCGGGTTCGAAAGGGATCACGCCGATCGGCGCAATCCCCAGCGGGCTGCAGAAATCTGCGGGTGCGATCTCCGGCCGTTTGGGAATGCCGACCTGATTGAGAATGAGACGCGGCGGCCCGTCATTGGGGCGAAGCTGTTTCAACGTGTCCAGCAGGTTCTTTGTGTTGCGCAAATTGGCCAGTTCCGGCGACGCTACAATCACGATCTCGTCCGCACGCGCCAGGGTTGTGCGGGTCCAGCCGTTCCACGTGTGCGGAATATCCAGAATCACATGCGGAACGGACCTTTGGGCCACATCAATCAGATGGGCAAAGGAATCCTCGCGGAAATCGAAGACGCGATCGAGGGTCGACGGCGCTGCAAGCAGTGACAGGTTTTCGGCGCATTGCGCCAGGAGCCGGTCGAGGTAAACATCATCGATGCGTTCGGGCGAGAATACCGCTTCCGCTATGCCTTGCGGCGGGTCCTGGTCAAAATTGATGTTGGCGGTGCCGTAAGGCAGATCCATATCGGCGATGACCACCTCGTTCTTGAACAGCGAGGAGATGCACCATGCGATATTATGCGCCATTGTCGAGGCGCCGACACCGCCCTTGGCGCCGATGAATGCGATGGAGCTTCCCAGCGGCTTTGCGTCGGGATCAACAAAGAGACCGCCAATCACACCAATGATATCGGCCAGATTGACCGGCGCGACCATATATTCAGAAATGCCGTTGCGGATCAGCTCGCGGTAAAGCCAAACATCGTTGTAATGTCCGATGACCACCACCTTGGTGCTTGGATCGCAAACCTCCGACAGGGCAGCGAGTTGTTCCAGCATGTCACGCGGGGCAGCCGATGATTCCAGAACGATCAGATTGGGTGTTGGCACGGTCTGAAAGAGTTCGACAGCCGTTGCTGTTCCGCCCATGTGAAGTTGTGCGTGGGTCTTCGCCATGCGGCGATCTTCGCTTGCACGCGATATCTGCTGCGCAACAGCGTCGCTTTCGCAAAATGCCTGTATCGAGATCCGGGGAATTGGCCGGAAGGCATGCAGCCCCGTACCGGCCGGCCGGCCCTCGGCATCCCCGAATTGATTGTCTGTTTCAAAGGCCAGCTGGCTCATTTTAGCATTCCGCGTTTTGTCGAAAGGTCTGTTTCAGCACCTAATATTGCACTTCCTGCGTGACGATCGGGGGCGGCTGTGTGGCATTTCTGTACGCATCGATAACCTTGCCGCGACGCTCTGCATCGATTGTCGTCGACGCCCTCGGCCCGAGAAGATCCGCTGGATTGGCTATCTGCGCCGCCAGATTGTTCTGGCTGGCACAGCCAAAGTTCGCATAGTGCTTGTTATCCGCTGTTTCGAGGAGATCCTTGGGCCACTGACCGCAAGGCCCGGTCGAGGCCGTCATTGCCGAGTAGGATAGGCGGATCGGCGCCGAATCAGCCGGGTCAGCCCGATACCGCTCGCTGGAAATATTGAACGGTTTTACCCCGCTCCTGCGCAACACAGCGACAATGTCATCGCGCAGGCGGCTCGCCGCGTGCTCGTTCGGCGTACCCGACGGCAGAAGTATGTGAATGACGCCCGAACCGTTGGCGTGATAATTGGTCAGAACATTCTGAACGATGCTGCGCTGGGTGATCGACAGCCTGTTGTCTGCATGGCCGACCGGAATATCGGCAACCTGCTCTTTTTCTGAGATGACAATAGGATGATTGGTCCGGTAATCGTCCGGGATGCTGCCGACGGTTGTACCGCGATCCGCACATCCCGCAAGCAGAGCAACAGTGAGAAGCGCAAGCACCGGTTTCATCGGTTTCAATTTCCTCAGGGCTGACATGGCAGGGTCCTTGCTCATTTGTAGATGTATCCGACAACACCCTCATACCGGCCGGTGGGCGGGGTGGCAGCTTTTGTCCCATAGACCCGGTTGACTTTTCCGAGGAACATCCCGGCCGCATCGCTGGCAAGATTGAGATTATCGTCGGGCCGGGCAAGGGCGCTACGGGCAACCGGCCGCACCAGATAGGGTGTGACGATGATGACAAGCTCAGTCTCGTTGCGCACGAATTCGCGGCTGCGGAACAGCGTGCCAAGGACGGGTATTTTGGAGAGCCCGGGAAGACCGGAAATAGCCTGTCTCGCATCATCCCGCATCAAGCCGGCAATCATCATGGATCCGCCGGAGGGAAGCTCCACGGTCGTGTCAGCCAGGCGTTTGCGAATGGAAATGACGTTGGTCGAAGGCTTTGTCTGACCGATACTCAGAGAAACCGACCCTTCCATGGTTGGTTCTGATACGGACGTACGCACTTTGAGACTGATACGCCCCGGAGAAAGAACCACGGGCACAAATTCAAGGCCGATGCCGTAATCGATCTTTCCAATGTTGTACGTGATTTTTCCCTTGTCATCGACATCGGAGCCATTGATCATGTTATATTCGCCGCCCACGCGGAACGTGGCTTTTTCACCCGAAATCGCCGTCAGCGTCGGTTCGGCCAGGGTTTTCATCACACCGGCCAGTTCCATGGCGTTGATATAGGAGTCGATCGTCGCACTGCCGATCGATATGGGAATGCTTGCGCCTGAACTGCTTAGCCCCTTGCCGACAAGGGAAGCCAAATTCTCCGAGCCGAACAGAATGCCGTCGGATTTCGTGGATCCGACCATGTTGACGCCCAGCTGCTTCATCACGGAACGGCTGACTTCCGCAACCGTGACCTTGAGCGTCACCTGATCTTCACCGGCAATCTGGATAAGGTTGACGATCTTGCTCTTCTGCCGCGCTTCGTTCTGGTCACCAATGATAACGCTGCTACTGCCATTGCCGCCGGCGGTGGCGGTCTGTTGATACTGGCCCGTGGTGGCTTCACCGCCGGTGACCAACAGGGTTGCCAGATCCGTGGCTCGCTTGGCATCGAGCGGCGTCTGCACCGTACCTGTCAGGATGACGTTGTCATTCAAGAGTTCGACCTTGATATCGGAATCCGGAATGTACTTCTTGAGACTGCCCTCAAGCCCGGCAACATCACGCTCGATTACCAGATCGAAACTGGCCAGCTGTTCGCCATTCGGTCCAAAAACGAAAACATTGGTCTGGCCGACCTGTTTTCCGAATAGATAAATACGGCGGGCCGTGCGGGTCACGGCATCAGCCACCGTCGGATTGGCGACAAGGATGTCGTAGGCGTCTGCCGGAAGATCGACCACCAATGACTTGTTGAGCGCAAGACTGATCCGCTTTGGCGCGCCTTGCCCCTGATTCAACTTGACCACATTGCTCTGCGCCACGGCGGCCGTCTGGATTGGCAAGGGAGCGATGCAGCAGCCGACTGCGACAAGTCCGGCTTTCCAAAACCGGTGCGCGCGATTGCCAGATCTACCCATTCTGAAAATTGCTCCGAAACCCATTTTATTTGCGCCCCAATATTTCAGTGACAGTCCCGGATTTGATCAGCTTGACGTTCCCGGCCCGGCCGGGTGAATTGACGAGATATTCCGCACCCGGCCCCGTCGGCTCCTGTGCATCCTGCAAGGACCGCAGGACCAATGTCATGCGGCTCGCCATTTGCTGGGCCACAGCCAATATCTCCGCTTGCTGCGGCGTCAGCTCGAGCGTTGCCGTGGAACCGACCTTGTTTTTCTGGCCTGTTTCGTCTTCCTGGATTGTCTGGTCGATGGCGAGAACCCGGACATTGCTCAGGATCGTCTCTGTGGCGAATTGCTTCTGCTCTCCATCGATCTGCCGGATCATGATCACGTCGACATAATCATTGGGCAGGATGAAACCGCCGGCCGACGTATCCGCGGCAATCTGCGTTGCCACGGCGCGCATTCCGGAAGGCAATTGCGCGGACATGAAACTCTGGCCCTTGCCGATCAGTTTTGCTTCCCGAATGGGTTCTCCCGGAAATATCTGCAGCCGGACGGTGGAACCGCGCAATTCTTCCTCGGCGTTGGGCCGTTCCGAGCGCTTGATGTAGCCATCGGCAAGGGCGGACACCGGCCAGGGCTGCCAACGCATCTGGTTTCGCATTTCGGCACCGACGCCGAGCCCATCCGTGGCAACCAGTACATCCTGCAATTCAATCTGTGGCAGGGGAACTGTTTCAACGACAACCGGTGCATCAGGCTTCATATTCGTCGCGATATAGCCAGCCGCACCGGCGGCTGTAATCGCCACGATGAGAATAACAACGCGTGCCTTTTGCATCGATGAACCCCAATAGACTTTTGTCTAATTTACCCAGGGTTGCACCTTGACTTGGCAATCGTGTAATTATGGTTAACAGTTTACTTAAAAGGACAAAAAACGACGCTCACCTGCGTCTGTTTGTGCCGTCTCCCACGAAGCGGCACCGTTTCAATGGCCGATCACCCCTTGGGCGACCGAAAGCCGTCAGGCATGGGCCAACCGGTCTATGACCCAGACGCACATGGGTGAGGATGGAAACATGATGAGACCGGCAGCGCCAAGGGCAACACCGTAGGGAACGCCTTCGTTCTTCTGTGCCAATCGCTGCATGAAATCCAAGCGACCTGAATACACAATGGCAAAGTGCGAGTTCCGATACTTGAGGATGGCCAGGGTAAGCGCGCCGCCGAGCAACGACATCACCAGCAGATAGCCGGCCAGATCCATGTTCCATCCCATCCAGACCGCTGTCGCGGTCATGAGCTTGGCATCACCACCACCCATCGTTCCCGTGGCAAACAGCAGGAATGTGAAGGCAAGCACGACAGCCCCGGCGACAAAATGCAGTCCGTAGATATCCCAAGGCATCCCGGTCATGGGCGCCAAAACGGCGAAGGCGACAAGCAGAATAAGCGATACACGATTTTGGATCGTCATCGACAAAAGATCCGATGTCCCTGCAAAGGCCATGGCGAAGGGGAAAACGATCAGTATTGCAGCTTCAATCATCGCGCCGTTCCTTCAAACCAAGGGGCAGAGCCATCCCGCATGTCACAATCCCCGCGTGCAAGACCCTCATTTGGTGACATTGCTCACCGTCGTGGCAAAGCCATCATAGGTTGCCTTTACAGCGGTTCCGAGCGTACCGGCGCCAGCAACGATGCCAATGGAGATGATACCGGCAATCAAAGCATATTCTATGGCTGTCGCACCCGACCTGTTCCGGGGAAAACCGGTGAATATATTATCGTCCGACTGAGCGAGGCGCTTTGCATTGAACATCATGATTTCCCCCCGCATGTCTGCAACCGCGCACGGTCGCCAACTCTGTAACGTGATGTCCTGAACAATATCCCCGGCGCATTGCTTTCAGCTTAAGAAAGACCGTTACGAAAGGATGAAGGAGAACGGTAAAATCCCCCGTTTCGAAAAGCCTTACCGCCGTGCCACCACGGGCAGAGCAGCCGTCACAATTATACTTAATGATAAGTTCACAGGTTTAAGGCTTCCTTCACCAATCATCGGCATCGTTCATTCAACGATTTTGCGAAGGGCACTCCCATGGTTCGATACAACGGCCAACGACGTTTCAGTCAGCATGCAACAATGATCGCACTTATGCTCGCTGCTGCCCTGTCCGGAAGCGTGCAAGCCCATGCTGACACGGGTATCCACGTGGTCATGAACCAGGCAACTGTGCTGAAGCTTGCGCGCCCCGCAGATACGGTTGTCGTTGGCGATCCTGAAATAGCGGATGCAGTTGTCAAGGATTCCCGAACCGTCGTCTTGACGGGGAAAGGCTTCGGCATGACCAATATCGTGATCATGGATGCTGAAGGCGGAGCAATCGTCGATGACCAGGTTCTCGTCAGCCGCAGTGTCGCCAACACTGTGCGCGTCTACCGGCGCGCCTTTGTGCAAACACTCTCCTGTTCTCCCTTTTGCGAGACATCCCAGAAAACGGCTGCGGAGAAGAAGTCAGACGCGGAAATTGGCGGGAACTGACCGGCCTGCCGCGGCGCTTGCATCACAGTTGAGAAAGCGTGAATTCACTCATCACAATTTGCACGTTCCTTCACACGAGATTCTAATATCTGCCTGATAGAGCTTTGTCCGTGGCGGGGAGACGGAGAAGGTCCAGTGATGATGCAGGAAGCTGTCAGAGGTGAAGAACGCGGAAACTCCGATTTGCCGGAAAGCACGCGCTTCGCAAGAAAAAGCTCACTGTTCACAGGTTTTCGCAAAGACAATCGCGGCAGTGTTGCCATTGAATTCGCCCTGATCGCCCTTCCCTTCTTTCTCCTGATCTTTGCCGTTGTCGAAGTTACCCTCAGCTTCACCGCCGAGCAGGTCATGTCGAACACGGTCGATGATATTGCGCGCCAGCTGCGCACCGGGCAATTGAGGACAACGGATGTCAGTGACGCCACAAAATTGAAGGCACTGATTTGTCCCCGCTTGCTCATGGCCGCCACGCCCTGCCCCGATCTGGTGGTCGACCTGCAGACCTATGCGACATTCAAAACCGTCCCCACGACAGTCCCGCTCACATCGAACAATGACGTCGATGTGAGCACCTTGAAAGTCAATCCGGGCGGTGCTGGCACGATCAATCAGCTGCGGATTTTCTATCGCTGGCCCATTCTGACGGATTTGATGAAAACCCGTATCGCAAGCATAAAGAGCCAGGGGAAAACCCTGCTGTTCTCCACCGCCACCTGGCAAAATGAACCGTACCTCTGATGCGTCGCCAAACAACCAATCACCTGTTTTCTTCCGCGAAGGCTCCCGCCATGCCGCCATTCAAAAGAATCCGTGAAAAAATGGCCGCTTCCAGGCGCATCCTGGCTGCGTTCGGCAAAGACCGCCGAGGTGTTGCCGCACTGGAATTTGCATTGATTGCGCCGGTGATGATCATGCTTCTTCTCGGAAGCATTGAAATCACCAACGGATTCGACGTGAACAAGAAGCTGGCGCGGGCCGGAGCGATGGTGGGCGATCTGGTGACACAGCAACAATCCATCACAAAGGAAAAGATCGCCGATATCATGGAAATCGGGACTTCCATCCTCTTGCCCTATTGGCGCGACCTGCCGACAATCACCATCACATCCATCAACGTGGACGTAAACGGCAACGCCACGGTTGCCTGGTCGCAGCGCAAACGGGACCAAACCATCTCAACGCCCTATGCCAAGGGCAGTACCATCACCATCGATCCCAACCTGAAGATTCCCACGTCAAACTTTGTGCGTGTTGAAACAAGCATTGCCTATATTCCGCTCGTTGCCTGGACAATGAAAGACACCGTCAACACATCCATAGGCACCAGCGGTCCAGGTATCATCATGGGCAAGATGATCTATGGCCGGATCCGTCAGGGAGCGACCGCCGTAGCCTGCACCAACTGCTGAATAGCCGGAGCCTGCCGCAACAACCGCCTGCGCATATGGTGTTTGTCATCAGCGTCAGTTTCACCTATCTGTGGATTCTGGTTCTGATGGAGTGAGGCATGTCTCGCGCTTTTCTTTTTGTGCTCGATTCTTTTGGCATAGGCGGTGCGCCGGATGCTGCAGCTTTCGGCGATGCAGGTTCAACGACATTCGGTCATATCATGGAAGCCTGCGCCGACGGGCGCGGCGACAAGGACGGCCTGCGCTCCGGCCCGCTCACTCTCCCGCATTTGAGTTCACTGGGCCTTGTTCATGCCGCCAATCTCGCTTCCGGTATCAATATCCCCGCACCGGCCGCCGATCCTGTCGGGCTGTGGGGTGCTGCCGAGGAAGTGTCGAATGGCAAGGACACCCCCTCCGGGCATTGGGAAATTGCCGGTGTACCGGTCACTTTCAATTGGGGTTACTTTCCCAGGACAATCCCGACATTTCCGGACACATTGATTGCCGAAGCTGTACGGCGCGCTGGTCTGCCGGGCATTCTGGGCAACAAGCATGCCTCCGGCACCGAGGTCATCGAGGAATATGGCGAAGAACATATTCGCAGCGGCAAGCCGATATTCTATACATCCACGGACTCCGTTATCCAGATCGCCGCGCACGAACAGCATTTCGGGTTGGATCGTCTCTATGATCTGTGCGTGCTTGTTCGTGAACTGGTGGACCCCCTGAACATCGGCCGGGTCATTGCCCGTCCGTTTGTCGGGGAAACCACGCAAACCTTCGAGCGCACAGGCAACCGGCGCGACTATTCGGTGCCGCCGCCGGAACCCACTTTGCTCGACAGACTGACGGAGGCGGGCCGTACTGTCATCGCCATCGGCAAGATCGGTGACATCTATGCGCACAAGGGGGTGTCCCAGGTGCGCAAGGCCAACGGCAATATGGCCTTGTTCGATGAGACGCTGATTGCCATGGACGACGCACAGGACGGCGATCTCGTCTTTACCAATTTTGTCGATTTCGACATGCTCTACGGACACCGCCGCGACGTGCCCGGCTATGCCGCCGCGCTTGAGGCCTTTGACCGGCGGCTGCCGGAGGCCATGGCGAAACTGCGACCCGGCGATCTCCTGATCCTGACCGCCGATCACGGCTGCGACCCGACCTTCAGGGGAACGGACCACACGCGTGAACGCGTTCCGGTTCTGTGCTTCGGGCCCGACCTGCCGCATGGATCTGTCGGCATCCGCACGACATTTGCCGATATTGGCGAGACAGTCGCAGCCCATCTTGCCATTGCGCCCGGCCCATACGGAAAAAGCTTCCTGCGGGGCACTGCATCCCATGCCTGAGCTTCCCGAAGTCGAAACCGTCCGCCGCGGATTGCAGCCTTTCATGGAGGGAGCAACCATTGCGCGTGTCGAGCAGCGCAGGGCAGATCTGCGCTTTCCTTTTCCGGACCGGTTTGCCGAACGGCTGACCGGACGCACGATCGACTCGCTCGAGCGCCGTGCGAAATACCTCATCATGCATATGGATGACGGACTGGGTCTGATCAGTCATCTCGGCATGTCCGGCTCCTATCGCATCGAACAGGACGGGGCAGACACGGCACCGGGTGTCTTCCATCATGACCGGTCAAGAAACACGACCCATGACCATGTGGTGATCCATGTGCAATCAAGAGACGGGATCAGAAGCCGGATCGTCTACAACGATCCGCGCCGTTTCGGCTTCATGCTGTTTGCCGAGCCAGGAGCGCTCAACACCCATAAATTCATACAAGACCTCGGTATCGAGCCGACAGGCAACCGGTTGGATGGCGCATTGCTGGCCAGGCTCTTCGCCGACAGGAATGCGCCGCTGAAGGCAGCCTTGCTCGACCAGAAGCTGATTGCAGGCCTCGGCAACATCTATGTCTGCGAAGCCCTGTGGCGGGCCGAATTATCACCCCGGCGATTGGCCGGATCCATTGCCGGGAAAAGCGGCGATCCAGACCCCATGGCGGATCGGCTTGCCACCTCCATTCGTTCCGTCATCGCCGATGCCATCGCGGCAGGCGGTTCCAGCCTGAAAGACTACCGGCAGGCGGACGGAGAACTCGGTTATTTCCAGCATTCATTTTCTGTCTACGACCGTGAAGGCGAGCCTTGCCCGCGTCCTGCCTGTGATGGCACGATAGCCCGCATCGTCCAAAGCGGGCGTTCGACGTTTTTCTGCCCGATCTGCCAGCATTAGGAGGAGTATCCGGATGGCCTACGAAAACATCATTGTGGAGACGCGTGAGAAAGTTGGTTTCATCCAGCTCAATCGTCCACAGGCGCTCAATGCACTCAACTCCGCCCTGCTCGGCGAACTCAGCACAGCGCTTGAAGCTTTCGACCGGGACAATGGTATCGGTGCCATCGTCATCACGGGCTCGGAAAAGGCCTTTGCCGCAGGCGCCGACATCAAGGAAATGCAGACATTGGATTTCGCCGATGCCTATCTCGGCGATTATTTCAGCGAGTGGGAGCGGGTCACGCGCCTGCGCAAGCCGCTGATCGCCGCTGTGGCCGGTTATGCGCTGGGCGGCGGCTGCGAGCTCGCCATGATGTGCGATTTCATCATCGCGGCCGATACCGCCAAATTCGGCCAGCCGGAGATCACCCTCGGCGTCATGCCCGGCATGGGCGGCTCACAGCGGCTGACGCGCTTTGTCGGCAAGTCCAAGGCGATGGATCTGTGCCTGACCGGGCGAATGATGGATGCGGCGGAAGCGGAGCGTTGCGGCCTTGTCTCGCGTGTTGTCCCGGCCGGCGATCTGGTGGAGGAAGCGTTGAAGGCTGCCCGGAAGATCGCCTCCTTCTCGCTGCCTGTCGCCATGATGACCAAGGAAACGGTCAACAGGGCCTATGAAACGACCCTTTCGGAAGGATTGAGATTTGAACGGCGTGTATTCCATTCCATGTTCGCGCTGGAAGACCAGAAGGAGGGGATGGCTGCCTTCGCGGAAAAACGCGCCCCGAATTTCAAGAATCGCTGAGGCCGAAATATCCACCGGCAAGGCGACGATTCCAAGTTGACGCAACCGGAAACGTGATCTATAAGCCCGACAACGTTTGGTGGCCCCTCGGCCACCCTATTATTTTGTGACGGCCGCGTTGATGCTGCCGAGTAGCTGACAGAAAAGAGAGGCATCATGGCCAACACTCCTTCGGCCAAGAAAGCGGCGCGTAAGATTGAAGCCCGCACCGAAGTAAACAAATCCCGCCGCTCACGCGTGCGCACCTTCCTTCGCAAGTTCGAAGATGCGGTGGCAAGCGGTGATCAGGCAGCCGCTTCCGTAGCCTTCAAGGCTGTTGAACCGGAAATGATGCGCGCTGCCACGAAGGGTGTCGTGCACAAGAATACGGCATCCCGGAAGGTTTCCCGTCTCGCACAGCGCCTTAAGGGCATGTCTGCCTAATCAGACACAAATAATCTATTTTAAACCCGGCTGGTCCTTAGCCGGGTTTTTTATTTGCCATTTTTTTGGGCATAAATTCGTTTCCGATGAAAAAGATTGTGGCATATCAAAACCCTGACATATGCTGGTCATAAATAGTTTCATACAAAAAGCGACAACCATCATTTCTTGTTTTATTTCAATAACTTACGGCAGGTAGCCATAATCGCCAGACCCTAGCCGGAAGAATCTGTCACCCCAGCCTATGTCAAGCGATAATTTAATATTTTTTTTTGATCGCGTGAGTCCGCAGTGCAGCAAAATCGGCATTCCAAAAAAGGCTTTGAATCCGAAGGCTTTTTCCCTGCCCAACCGGAGGTAGTTAAAAAAAACGCAAAAGCGTTAACCTTTAATTCACTAAAAAAGCGGCGCGCCTGCCCTTGCCCTCCCTGCAAAGGTTTTTGTAAGGTCCAGACATCGAAGGGGTGGGCAAAAACCCATTTAACAGGCTTATCAAATTAGTGGGTTCGGACGCAGATTTTTCGTTTGCGTAACGAGTACGTTTTTGTCGGGTATCCGGGTTGTACGACCTTGGATCGTTTCAGAAAAGAAGCAAGTTGGCAGCGCTGGCATCAGCCGGGCGTGAGTCTTTTTGCGCCAAAGTTGAAAGGGATGTGGACGTGGCGGTTTTTAGAATTTCGGTGCGAGATTGTTCAGACCTGTACTACGCGTCCCTGACCTTATCCAACAATTAGCTCCAGGAGATTGAAAGCCGGTCATAGGGGTGACCGGCTCTTGAGGACTGCAACCGGTCATGGACCGGTCCACATGCGAACACGGGCACTATCAAGCCCGAACAGATAAATATCAGGATGAGGCAATGACAATGACCAGCGGAATAATGGAAAACGGCACGAATGCAGCCATGGTCCCGCTCCATATGGACGAAGGGAAAAGTATGGTATCGGCCGGCAGCCAGGGCGAGACGATTTTCGAGAGGGTCAAGACCAAGCTCAAAGCCAAACTCGGAAATGAAGTTTACTCCAGCTGGTTCGGCCGCCTGAAGCTGGATGAGACATCCAAGAGCATTGTTCGCCTTTCCGTGCCGACCGCATTTCTTCGTTCCTGGATCAACAACCACTACTCCGACATGATCAACACGCTGTGGCATGAGGAGGATGAGCAGGTCCTGAAGGTGGAGATCGTTTTCCGCAGCGCCAGCCGCGCCAGCCGCCCCTCGCTTGAGGCAGAGCCTGCCTTGCGGGCCGACCAGCGTGCGATTGCCCGCGACAAGCCGGTTTTTCCCGTTGGCAGCACATCGCAGGACAAGAAGGCACCGGCACATTTTGCCGACCGTGCAACGGATCGCCCGGGACAGAACTCCGTGTTCGGTTCACCGCTGGATCCGCGCTACACTTTCGAGACATTTGTTGATGGCACGCCAAACCGGGTGGCCCTGGCTGCTGCGCGCACCATTGCGGATGCCGGCGCCAGTGCCGTTCGTTTCAATCCGCTGTTCATTCACGCCTCCGTCGGCCTCGGCAAGACGCATCTGCTGCAGGCCATCGCCGCCGATGCCCTGAAGCGCTCGGAGCGCGCCCGCGTGGTGTACCTGACTGCCGAATATTTCATGTGGCGTTTCGCAACGGCTATTCGCGACAACAACGCGCTGTCGTTCAAGGAACAGCTGCGCGATATCGATCTCCTGATCATCGATGACATGCAGTTCCTGCAGGGCAAATCGATCCAGCACGAATTCTGCCATCTGATCAATACGCTGCTCGACAGTGCCAAGCAGGTCGTGGTTGCCGCTGACCGCCCGCCGTCAGAGCTGGAATCGCTCGATGCGCGCGTGCGTTCGCGTCTGCAGGGCGGTGTTGCCCTTGAAATGATTTCGCCGGACTATGCGATGCGCCTTGAGATTCTCAAGCGCCGCCTGGTTGCCGCCCAGCAGGAAGACCAGTCCCTGGATATTTCGCCGGAGATTCTCGATCACGTCGCCCAGTCCGTCACCGGAAGCGGCCGTGAGCTGGAAGGCGCTTTCAACCAGCTGCTGTTCCGCCAGACCTTCGAGCCGAACCTGTCGGTTGACCGCGTCGACGAACTGCTCAGCCATCTGATGCGCGGCGGTGAAGCCAAGCGTATCCGCATCGAAGAAATCCAGCGCATCGTTGCGCGCCATTACAACGTCTCCAAGCAGGACCTTCTGTCCAACCGGCGCACGCGCACCATCGTCAAGCCGCGCCAGATCGCCATGTATCTTGCCAAGATGCTCACACCCCGCTCGCTGCCGGAAATCGGTCGGCGTTTCGGCGGCCGTGACCACACAACCGTTCTGCATGCGGTGCGCAAGATCGAAGATATTGTCGGCAAGGACCAGAAACTGTCGCAGGAACTCGAGCTCCTGAAGCGCCTGATCAACGACCAGGCCCAATAAGGCTACTTCACCACTTATCAACAGAAAGCCTGCGGTATGGTGCGTTGCAGCCAGCCGCAGGCTTGCTTTTTAGGGTGACTTTCTGCCAATTTGCTTGACCTTGGGGGAACTTCGCCCTCTCGCCAGAAAAAGCGCCGCAGGCCCTCACGGGCTTTGGGTCGAATAAGACAGTGAGACCGGTTTATCATGCGTGTAACTCTTGAACGTTCCAATCTTCTGAAGTCGCTCAACCATGTTCATCGCGTGGTCGAACGACGCAACACCATTCCGATTCTTTCGAACGTTCTTCTGCATGCCGAGGGTGCAAGCCTTGCCCTCAAGGCCACGGACCTTGACCTTGAAGTCACCGAAGCCACTGCCGCGCAAATCGAACAATCCGGTGCCACCACCGTGCCGGCCCACCTGCTCTATGACATCGTCCGCAAGCTGCCCGACGGCGCGGAAGTGATGCTGGCAACCAATGCCGACGGCAATTCCATGACGGTGACCTCGGGCCGGTCGAATTTCCGCCTGCAGTGCCTGCCGCAATCGGATTTCCCCGAACTGACCGCAGGATCCTTCACACACACATTCCGCATCACATCCACGGCGTTGAAAAGCCTGATCGAACGGACGCAATTCGCCATCTCCACGGAAGAAACCCGCTATTACCTCAATGGCATCTATTTCCATGCCATCGAGAGCGAGGGTTCGCTGAAGCTGCGCGCCGTGGCCACGGACGGACATCGTCTGGCCCGCGCCGAGCTGGAAGCGCCTTCCGGCGCGGAAGGCATGCCCGGCATCATCATTCCGCGCAAGACCGTTGCCGAGCTGCAGAAGCTTGTCGACGATCCCGACATTGCCGTGACCATCGAACTGTCGGACACAAAGATCCGCTTCACCATCGGCTCGGTGGTTCTGACCTCCAAGCTGATTGACGGCACATTCCCGGACTATCAGCGCGTCATCCCATCCGGCAACGACAAGAAACTGACCATCGACCGCCAGAGCTTCGCGTCTGCCGTTGACCGTGTCTCGACGATTTCGAGCGAGCGCGGCCGCGCCGTCAAGCTGACGATTGCCGATGGCCAGCTGACATTGACAGTCAACAATCCGGATTCGGGCAGCGCCACGGACGAGCTTGCGGCTGATTATGACTCCGATCCGATCGAGATCGGCTTCAATGCCAAATATCTCCTCGACATCACTGCCCAGCTTTCCGGCACGGAAGCGATCTTCATGCTGGCCGACGCCGGCTCGCCGACACTGGTGCGTGATACAGGCGATGCGAATGCGCTCTACGTGCTCATGCCGATGCGGGTTTGACGCAAACGGACAATCCCGCTGTGACCGATGATCCCAGAACGGACGCGGGCAAACCGGCCCGCGTTTCGATCAGCCGGTTGAAGCTTGCGCATTTCCGCAATTACGAAAACCTGTCATTGCGGCTCGGCCCGTCGCATGTGGTGCTGACCGGCGAGAACGGGTCGGGCAAGACCAATCTGCTGGAAGCCGTCTCGTTTCTTTCTCCCGGCCGCGGTTTGCGCCGCGCCACCTATACGGATGTCACCCGCAATGACGCGCCCGATGGTTTTGCCATCCATGCGGCCATCGAGACCGAGGAGGGCTCCGTGGATGTCGGTACCGGACTTGCAGGCAATGCACCGGGCGATACGGCGCGGCGGGTGCGCATCAATGGTGTCACCGCATCCAGTGCCGACGACCTCCTGGAATATTCCCGCATCCTCTGGCTGGTGCCTTCGATGGACGGCCTCTTTACCGGCGCGGCCGGGGACCGGCGGCGTTTTCTCGACCGGATGGTGCTGGCCATCGATCCGGCGCATGGCCGCCGTGTGCTCGACTATGAGAAGGCCATGCGCAGCCGCAACCGCCTGCTGACGGAAGAGCGCAGCAACGGCGCCTGGCTTGACGCCATTGAAACTCCCATGGCGGAGCTCGGCATCGCGATTGCCGCTGCCCGGGCCGAGCTCATGCGCCTGATCAACGGCATGATCGAGCGGCTGCCGGACGACAGTCCCTTCCCCAAGGCCGACTGCATCCTCGACGGCGAGTTGGAAGCACGCATCGGTATCGAATCGGCAACAGACGTTGAGGAGGCCTTTCGCCGAGCACTGCACGACGGACGCAGCCGTGACCGGGCGGCGGGACGCACATTGGATGGTCCGCACCGCTCCGACCTGCTGGTACGCCACCGGCCCAAGGCCATGCCTGCCGAACTCTGTTCCACCGGCGAGCAGAAAGCCCTGCTCATCGGCCTTATCCTGTCGCACGCGCGCCTCACGGGAGAACTGGCGGGCATGGCACCCATCCTGCTTCTGGACGAGATCGCCGCCCATCTTGATGAAGGCCGCCGCGCCGCCCTTTTTGACATCATCGAAGACCTTGGCGGACAGGCCTTCATGACGGGTACTGACCGCTCGCTGTTTTCCAGCCTAGCCGGCCGCGCGCAGTTTTTTGACGTGTCGCACGGAGAAGTGCACGCCGGATAGAGCGGGTGATGGCAAGCCCGCCTGCGGCCGTGTTAGCATGCCGGAGAATCGAATTCTTTCTGCAACAATCCCGTGAAACAAGGCCTCCATGGACACAGGGCTGTTATGGCCCGGTGCCTTGATCCAACAAAGGAATTCCCATGTCTGATCTTTCTGCCTTCCCTGTTACCAAGCGCTGGCCGGCACAGCATCCCGACCGCCTTCAGCTCTATTCGCTGCCGACACCCAATGGCGTGAAGGTATCCATCATGCTTGAAGAGCTTGGGCTGCCATATGAGACCCATCTCGTTGATATCGGCAAGAATGAAAGTTGGACGCCGGAATACCTGTCACTGAACCCCAACGGCAAGATTCCCGCGATCATCGATCCGGATGGTCCGGGCGGCAAGCCTCTGCCGCTGTTTGAATCCGGCGCGATCCTGCTCTATCTCGCCGAGAAAACCGGCAAATTCCTGCCTGCTGATCCGGCCCGGCGCTACGAGACCATCCAGTGGGTGTTCTTCCAGATGGCTGCCATTGGCCCAATGTTCGGTCAGGTCGGCTTTTTCCATAAGTTTGCCGGCCGGGAGTATGAGGACAAACGTCCGCTTGAGCGCTATGTGACTGAATCGAAACGTCTGCTCGGCGTGCTCGAAACGCACCTTGAAGGCCGTCAGTGGATCATGGATGACGACTACACCATCGCCGATATCGCCACGCTTGGCTGGGTGCGCAACCTGGTTGGCTTCTACGGTGCGGGCGAACTGGTCGACTATACCAGCCTGAAGAATGTCCCGGCGTGGCTCGAGCGCGGGCTTGCACGCCCAGCGGTGCAGCGCGGTCTTGATATACCCAAGCGCCCATAGGCGCCCGACTGCTCCGATTCCTTGTTATGAACCTCTGAACGCCGCCGCTTTGGCGGCGTTTGCCTGCGCCCCGGCTGGAGTGTGGTATCCGGGGTATTGTTGGAGATGATCTTCGTTCATTCCGCTTGATGTTAAACACCAAAATTACTCAGCGGCCGGAAACTTGCCCCGGCAATTCCGCCAGCCTAGATAGAACTCTGGAGGACGACCTCCTCGCGGCCGTAAAAGGCTGCGTCTGAACACAAGCCGGGGCGGCCCGCACATGGAAAAGGATGGTCGTCATGGCCTGGATTTATCTCGTCGTCGCAGGACTCTTTGAAATCGGCTGGGCCATCGGGCTCAAGTACACCGACGGTTTTACCCGGTTGACGCCGTCGGTACTGACCGGCGCCAGCATGGTGATCAGCGTTCTCGTGCTGGGCCTTGCCCTGCGTGAGCTGCCCGTGGGCAGCGCCTATGCCGTCTGGACCGGTATCGGCACGGTCGGTACCGCGCTGCTCGGCATGTATCTTTTCGGAGAACCGGCAACGGTCATCCGTCTCGTCTGCATCGGCCTGATCGTCTCCGGCATTGCCGGGTTGAAATTTCTTGCCTGAGACAAATCGGATGCTGCATTCGGGGTCCATCTTGTTCTAATGTAGCGCCATGAGCGACCCTGAAAACCCTGCCTTCACCTCCACTGAACTTGAACGCTATGCCCGTCACATCATCCTGGCGGAGATCGGCGGTCCCGGCCAGCAGAAGCTCAAGCGCGCCCGCGTGCTTGTCGTGGGCGCTGGCGGACTG
The DNA here is from genome assembly GCF_902479695.1 of uncultured Phyllobacterium sp. Taxonomy (NCBI): domain Bacteria; kingdom Pseudomonadati; phylum Pseudomonadota; class Alphaproteobacteria; order Hyphomicrobiales; family Phyllobacteriaceae; genus Phyllobacterium; species uncultured Phyllobacterium sp. Next base: position 150,243 of record NZ_CABSQF010000003.1, read on the forward strand.
GGCGCGCCGGTGCTGCAGTATCTGGCGGCCGCAGGCGTCGGTACGCTTGGCATTGTCGATGATGACCGGGTTTCGCTGTCCAATCTGCAGCGGCAGGTCATACACGACACCGACCTCGTCGGCTCGCCCAAGGTCGAAAGCGCCGTCCGCGCCATTGCCGCGATCAATCCGCATGTTACGGTCGAAGCCCATGAAACGCGCATTGCACACGATAACGCCGCCGATCTCATCAGCCGTTATCACATCGTCGTCGACGGCTCGGACAATTTCGACACACGCTATCTGCTTGCCGATGCCTGTGCAGCGGGAAAACGCCCGCTGGTTTCCGCAGCGCTCGGACGGTTCGACGGCTCCCTGACAACGCTCAAACCCTATGAACGGAATGGCAAGGGCGAACAGAACCCGTCCTATCGCGATCTCTTCCCTTCCCCGCCGCCGCCAGGTCTCGTGCCTGCCTGCGCTGAAGCCGGTGTTCTCGGCGTGCTCCCCGGTGTTATCGGCAGCCTGCAGGCCACCGAAGTCATCAAGCTGATCACCGGTATCGGCGAGCCGCTGATCGGCAGGCTGCTGCTTTACGATGCATTGAGCTCGCGCTTCGAGACGATCAGGTACAAGGCAAACACCGCCGGAGCTGCGGCGTGAGCGGACAGAAGGCCCTTCGCCATGGCGCTTGAGCTGACTGCGGAGCAAAGGGCAATCGCCAATGGTGCACGCGGCGAGGGCGCGGCGATGGCTCTGCGCATTGTCGCGGCGACAGCCCGCTTGATGGGCGCCCCGTCGCTCATTCCCATTGCCTCAGCCCATATCGACGGCGCGCTCTATCACGGGGATTCCGGCACGCTGTTTGCCGAGAAGCTCGTGGAAGGCGGGGCAAGGGTTGCCGTGAGAGCCACGCTCAATGTCGGCTCACTTGACCTGACCGGCTGTTCGAAGAACCGGCTGGAGCCGCATGAGCGCGGCATGGCCCGGCGGATGATGGATGCCTACCGGACGCTCGGCTGCGAACCGACATGGACATGCGCGCCCTATCAGGCCGGGCACCGTCCCGCCTATGGCAGCGACGTCGCCTGGGGCGAATCCAATGCGGTGGTCTTCTGCAATTCCGTCTTCGGCGCGCGGACCAACCGCAATGGCGACTTTCTCGATATCGCCTGCGCCATTGCAGGCTACGCCCCGTACTACGGATTTCATCTCCCGGAAAACCGCCGGGCCAGAATCGTCTTCGATGTATCGGGGCTGGACGCGGAGTTCCTGGCATCCGAGGCCGCGTGGCCGATCCTTGGCAGTCTTTACGGGCGGGAAATGGGCGATGCCGTGGGTGTTGTCACCGGTATCGAACATCATCCCGGAGAAGATGCGCTGAAAGCTTTTGGCGCAGCAGCGGCCTCCGCCGGTGCCGTCGGGCTTTTCCACGTGGCCGGCGTTACGCCCGAAGCGCCGGACCTTGCGACCGCCCTGCATCATCGGGCGCCGGAAACAGTGATCAAAGTCACCACCGACATGATCGGAGATTCCCGGCGCAGGCTGTCCACAGCGGCCGGCGCCGAATCCATCCATGCCGTGGCTATCGGCAGCCCGCATCTTTCCGGCGCCGAGTTTGATCGCCTGGAGCGGCTGATCGCCGGGCGTCATCTCCATGTTCCGCTCTATGCCTGCACAGGCCGCCATGCCCTCGCCGCGCTCGAAAGCAGCGGCAAACGCCTGATACTGGAACAGAGCGGCGTCATTATCGTCGCCGATACCTGTGTCGTCGTCACGCCCATCCTGCCCGATATCGACAATGCCGTGCTGATGACCAATTCGGGAAAGTTTGCCCATTATGCGCCGGGGAATACGGGTTATGGCGTTATTTACGGCTCCATGGCCGAATGTGTGGAAAGTGCCGTTACCGGGCACCCAGTGTTTGGAGCCACCGAATGAACCGGTTTCAAACAGAAATTCTTGTGCAAGGCCAGCCAGCTCTGGCAGAGGCGCTGGTTTTGACAGCCCCCATCAGCTTCTGGGGCGGCGTCAATCCCAAGACCGGACGGATCGCCGACGTGCGCCATCCCCAGCACGGCATCGCCATCACCGGCAAGGTTCTGTGCCTACCGGGAACCATCGGGTCATCATCGGCGGCAGCCGTGCTTCTGGAACTCGTTTCTGCCGGTCTCGCACCCGCAGCCATCATCCTGCATGAGCCCGACGCCATTCTCCTCCTGGGCCTGATTGTCGCGCAGGAGATGGGCCACGCAACGCCCATGGCTGTCAAACTCGACCGCAGGGAGTTTACCCACCTGATCGATCAAACGCTCGCGATTGATGTTGTCGGGATGGTCAGCGTTCAATAATTCGCGTTGTTGCCAGCGACACCGGCTTAAACGAGGTTGGGCAAAACCCGGTCCGGCGGACGATGCCCGTCAATGAAGGTGCGGATATTGATGATCACTTTCTCGCCCATGTCGATGCGGCCTTCCAGCGTTGCCGAACCCATATGCGGCAGGATGACGACCTTGCCCGCCTTGGCCAACTTACGGAGCTTTGAATTGACTGCCGGCTCGTGTTCGAAGACATCAAGCGCCGCGCCGGAGAGCTTTCCGGTTTCCAGCTGGGCGATCAGCGCCTGCTCATCGATGATCTGGCCGCGCGCCGTGTTGACGATGAAAGCGGAAGGCTGCATCAGCGCCAGCCGCCGCGCCGAGAGCAAATGGAACGTGGCGGGCGTGGACGGACAGTTGACTGAGATGATGTCCATTCGGGCCAGCATCTGATCGAGACTGTCCCAATAGGTTGCTTCCAGTTCGACTTCTGTCCTGGGACTGACCGGCTTGCGGTTGTGATAATGGATCGACAGGCCAAAAGCCTTGGCGCGGCGGGCAACGGCAGTGCCGATACGGCCCATGCCGACAATGCCGAGGCGCTTGCCCCAGATACGCCGCCCAAGCATCCAGGTCGGGCCCCAGCCCTCCCATTTGCCGTCATCGAGAAGAATGGATGCGCCTTCCACCAAGCGCCGCGGCACAGCCAGCATCAGGGCCATAGTCATGTCGGCGGTGTCTTCGCTCAGGACATTGGGGGTATTGGTGACAGTGATGCCGCGCTTGGCGGCGGCAGGAACGTCGATATTGTCAACGCCATTGCCGAAATTGGCGATAAGCTTGAGATTCGGACCGGCTGCATTGATGATCTCTTCATCGATACGGTCGGTAACCGTGGGCACGAGAACATTGGCTTGCTGGACGGCCTCGATCAGTTCCGCCTTTGACAACCGCCGGTCATCGACATTCAACCGCGCTTCGAAGAGTTCACGCATGCGCGTCTCAACGGAATCGGGCAGTTTTCGGGTGATGACGACCAGAGGCTTTTTGTTAACCAATATTCCCCTCCCTTTTTCCGATGATATTGAGACCTCTTTAACCAAGTCATTGCAAACTGCAATTGCTCTTGAGCTCCGATACTTGTCTATCAAGGCGGCGCGTCAAAGACAAAGAAAAATAGGGATCGTTCCTTGTTCAACCGCATAATTGCCGGAAAAGAGCTCAGAACGATGAAGGACTGATTTTGTTGGGCATCTCATTTATTCGTTCTTTCACACTGACCGCCGGTATTGCGTCGGCCCTTTCCCTCGCCGTTCCCGCGGCGATTCCCGGCATTGCCACGGCCTATGCCGCCCAACAGGTTGGCCCCAGCGGCCTGCCATTGCCGCGTTTTGTCAGCCTGAAACCCGGCCGCGTCAATTTGCGCGTCGGACCGGGACGCGACTACGCCGTGACGTGGCTGTTTCTGAAATCGGGCCTGCCGGTGGAAATCGTCCAGGAATATGACAACTGGCGGCGCATTCGCGATTCCGAGGGAACGGAAGGCTGGGTCTATCAGTCCCTCCTCTCCGGCAAGCGCACCGCGATGACAGCCCCGTGGCAGCGTGACAAGGACAATGTCATGCTGAATGTCTATCGCAGCGCCGATGACAAGGCGGGCATCGTGGCGCAGGTGCAGCCCGGCGTTCTGGCAACCCTCAAGATGTGCAATGGGGATTGGTGCCGGCTGATATTCAGCGGCGCCAGCGGCTGGATGCGCCAATCGGATATCTGGGGTGCCTATCCCGGCGAGAAGTTTGATTAATCCATAGAATCCGAGCGGGCTTGCCTCACATGCCCGTCAGACTGCACAATCCGTCATCATTGATATGCGATTGGATCAGCCGCGTTTTTTGCGCAGGCGGATGATGATGTCCACGTTGACGATTTCCATGCCTTCCGGCACCGGCGGAAGATGGCCGACCATGGCCGAGCCATCCGGAATATCGATCACCTGATTTTCGCCTTCGACAAAAAAGTGATGGTGATCGGAAACGTTGGTATCGAAATAGGTTTTTGCGCCTTCGACGGCGAGGATGCGCAACATGCCTGCCTGGGTGAACTGGTGCAGGGTATTGTAGACCGTCGCAAGGGAAACAGGCACATTGGCGCCGAGCGCCTCTTCATGCAGTTCTTCCGCCGAAAGATGACGATCGCCCTTGGCAAAGATCAGACTGGCAAGCGCTACACGCTGACGGGTGGGACGCAAACCCGCAAAGCGCAGGCGCTCTTGCAAGGGTACGTCGGCATCAATCTCATAAGAAATATGCATGGCCCGTCTGCCACTCCGTTAAATGATATCAAAAGTCTCACCATAGACTGTTGTCTATCGTGTTACATCATTGATATATGCCGTCTTGCGAAATCGATCAATAGGCCGCAATTCAGCCATTCCGTTAGGGATAAGCCAACAGACCGTTTTCAGCGAGAAACACTCTGTGATAGGGTCCGCCCGCGCAAAAGCGCCAGCACTGAAGCAATTGATGGGAGACAGAATGCCAGAACAGAAATCAAGCTACGGGTACGAAGAGCTCCTTACGTGTGCCCGCGGAGAGATGTTCGGTCAGGGCAATGCCCAGTTGCCAGCTCCACCCATGCTGATGTTTGATCGCATTACCGAGATTTCCGAGACCGGCGGCGAAAACGGCAAGGGCTATATCCGTGCTGAATTCGACATCAAGCCGGACCTGTGGTTCTTCCCGTGTCACTTCATTGGCGATCCCGTCATGCCGGGCTGCCTTGGTCTCGACGCCATGTGGCAGCTGACCGGCTTTTATCTGGGCTGGCTCGGCGAGCCCGGCAAAGGCCGCGCGCTGTCGACCGGCGAGGTCAAGTTCACCGGCATGGTCACCCCGAAAACCAAGATTGTCGAGTATGGCATCGACTTCAAGCGCGTCATGCGCGGTCGTCTGGTGCTGGGCATTGCGGACGGCTGGCTAAAAGCCGACGGCGAAACTATCTATAAGGCAACCGACCTGCGGGTTGGCCTATTCAAGGAAAGCGCTGCCTGACCCTATCGGTCAGCGCAGCACCTTCAAGGAGATCGCAATGCGGCGAGTGGTTGTGACGGGGATGGGTATCGTGTCCTCTATCGGAAATAACGTGCAGGAGGTGCTGGAATCCCTGCGTGCAGCGAAATCGGGTATTGTCTTCGCGGAAGACTATGCAAAATACGGTTTCCGCAGTCAGGTGCACGGCGCTCCCACGCTTGATCCGGCAACGCTGGTCGACCGGCGCGCCATGCGCTTCCATGGCGGGGGAACCGCATGGAATCACGTGGCCATGGACCAGGCCATCGCCGATGCCGGTCTCGACGAGAGCCAGATTTCCAACGAGCGCACCGGTATCATCATGGGTTCCGGCGGTTCATCCACCCGCACCATCGTCGAAGCTGCCGATAAAACCCGCGAATCGGGTTCATCCAAGAAAGTCGGCCCGTTTGCCGTGCCGAAAGCCATGTCTTCGACCGCATCGGCAACGCTTGCCACATGGTTCAAGATCAAGGGTGTCAACTATTCCATTTCATCGGCCTGCGCGACGTCCAATCACTGCGTCGGCAATGCCTTCGAGATGATCCAGTATGGCAAGCAGGACATGATGTTTGCCGGCGGCTGCGAAGATCTCGACTGGACGCTTTCCGTGCTTTTCGACGGCATGGGCGCCATGTCCTCCAAGTTCAACGACCGGCCTTCGGTTGCATCGCGCGCCTATGACAAGAACCGCGACGGTTTCGTCATCTCCGGCGGCGCGGGCGTGCTGGTTCTGGAAGAGCTGGAACATGCCAAGGCGCGCGGCGCCAAGATTTACGGCGAAATCGTCGGTTATGGCGTGACATCGGACGGTGCCGACATGGTTGCGCCAAGCGGTGAAGGCGCCGCCCGCTGCATGCGGATGGCCATCGAGCATGTGAAGGGCAAGGTGGATTACATCAATCCGCACGCCACATCGACACCGGTTGGCGATCTCAAGGAGATCGAAGCCATTCGCGAAGTGTTCGGCACGGCGGAAGCCGGCTGCCCGCCGATCTCGGCGACAAAATCACTGACCGGGCACTCGCAGGGTGCCACCGGCGTGCACGAATCAATCTATTCGCTTTTGATGATGAACCACAATTTCATCGCCGAGAGCGCCAATATAGAAGAACTCGATCCGGCATTCGAGGACATGCCTATTGTGCGCAAGCGGATCGACAATGCCAAACTGGATACGGTGCTGACCAATTCCTTCGGATTTGGTGGCACCAATGCAACGCTGGTGTTCCAGCGTTTCCAGGGTTGAGAGGGAAGAATATGGGTGAACTGATGAAAGGCAAACGCGGTCTCATTATGGGGGTCGCGAACAGCCATTCCATTGCCTGGGGCATTGCCAAGGAACTGGCCGACAACGGCGCTGAACTCGCCTTCACCTATCAGGGCGATGCCTTCGGCAAGCGCGTTGCACCGCTCGCGGAACAACTCGGCTCCAAGCTGCTGCTTCCCTGTGATGTCGAGGATATCGCAACCGTCGACGCCGTGTTCGAGACCCTGGAAAAGGAATGGGGCACGCTTGATTTCGTCGTGCATGCCATCGGCTTTTCCGACAAGTCGCAGCTCAAGGGCCGCTATGCCGATGTAACCACGCGCGACAATTTCAGCCGCACCATGGTGATATCAGCCTATTCCTTCACGGAAGTGGCGCAGCGTGCTTCGAAACTGATGACGAATGGCGGCTCCATCCTGACGCTGACCTATGGCGGCTCGACCCGCGTCATGCCGAACTACAACGTCATGGGCGTGGCCAAGGCTGCCCTTGAAGCCATGGTGCGCTATCTCGCCGCCGATTACGGCCCGGAAAGCATCCGCGTCAACGCGATCTCCGCCGGTCCGGTCCGCACGCTGGCTGGCGCCGGCATCGGCGACGCACGCGCCATGTTCTCCTACCAGAAGCGCAACGCGCCGCTGCGCCGCACCGTCGATATCGACGATGTCGGCCGCTCGGCGCTCTATCTTCTCTCGGATATGTCGAGCGGCGTGACCGGCGAAATCCACTATGTGGATTCCGGCTACAACATCGTATCGATGCCAACGCTCGAAGAACTGAAGAAATCCGACGACGGTAAGGAATAAACCCTCCTGCCAGAATTGACAGCAGTCCCGTGAGACCAGGCTTGGTTTTGCGGGATTTTTGTTGAAAGTGGGCCTCCCTTTTTCGTCAGGAATGTCAGGAGACCCACCATGCGCCTCGTTGAAACGCTTATCTACAGCCTGCGCCCGGGAACAGGAGCCGAATTCCACAAACTGGTGTGCGACGAAAGCCTGCCCATACACCAGTCCATCGATATGGACGTGGTCGACTTCGGCCAATCGGAGCATCACCCCGATGCCTATTTCCTCGTGCGCGCCTATGACAATCTCGACCACCTCAACGCTTCGCAGGAAGCGCTCTATTCCAGCGATACCTGGCGCAGGGGTCCACGTCCCGCCATTTTGCAACGGATCATCGTCAGCCTCAAATCCATGGCGTGGATGAGCGAGGCGGCCATCGAAGAAACGAGGCTGTGCGGTATCCGGCGCCGGCGATTGAACTGACTATTTTTTCGCTTCGATGATCTTGTAACCGGCAGTGTCCTCGATCGGCAGGACGGAGCGGAACAGTGCCTTCAGGCCCGCCTCGTAGGGCATCTGGCGGTTGGCGACGAGCAGCAGTCTGCCGCCCGGCTTCAGCCGCTTGGCGGCCGCCGCAATGAAACCCTGCCCCATGGTCGGGTCGGCACTGCGTCCCGCATGGAATGGCGGGTTCATGACGATCGTGTCGTAAATCTCGGCGATGGTTTCGCCATTGACGTCGTGCCAGTGGAATGACAACGGCAGCTCGGTTGCTCCGGCAAGGTTCAGCTTTGCCGCTTCGAGTGCTTCAAAATCCGCCTCATAGACTGCCAGCGATTTCAGCTTTTCCGGATGTTTCAGGACTTCGCTGGCAAGATAACCCCAACCGGCGCCGAAATCGGCGACATGGCCGCTGATGCGTCCGGCAAAATGCTTCACCAGCAGCGCCGATCCCTTGTCGATGGCCGTGTGGGAAAACATGCCGGGTGCGGTGGTAAAGCGCGCGTCGACCAGCGTCGGTTCAGCCACAAGCGCCTCCACCTGTGCCTCATCGACAGCCTCGGGCCGGGTAAACCAGAAAGCCACCGCATGGTGCTTGGACAGCCGGTCGGTGACCGGCGCAAATTTCTCGACTGTCTTGCGGAAACTGTCGATACCAAGTTTCTTGTCGCCGCCCACCACGATCAGGCCGCCCGCTTCGACATGGCGCAAAGCCTGCGCCAGCCATGCCTCATTGCGCCCACGATGCTTGCCAAGAAGGATCAGCGCGCCCTTGAAGCTTTCCTTGCCCTCAAGACGGGAGACCGCCTGGAAGCCCGCTTTTTGCAAGGCGTTGTAATCCGGCCTGAATGGTTGAAGAGCTGTCAGGACATCTTTCCACGCAGGATCGATATCTCGCTCCACCTCGGCGCCAAGAAACAGCCATGCGCTGCCTGCGCCGGGAACCGGCAATATCCCGTCTTCAAAGGGCAGAAAGAGCGTCTTGAGTGCGCCGTTGGCCATGGCAATGTCCATCCATCAATAGGTCTGTCTGAAGCGGAATTGACTGGAATGGCAACCTTCCATGCCAATCGAACCCCGCCAAGAAAAAAGCGCGCCACGGGGGCGCGCTTTCATCACGTCAAAGCAAGAGGCTTATTCAGCGTCTTCTTCAGCCTGCTTCTTTTCCTGAACGATTTCCTTGCCGGTTTCCTGGTCGACAACCTTCATCGACAGGCGAACCTTGCCACGTTCGTCAAAGCCCATGAGCTTGACCCAGACCTTCTGGCCTTCCTTGACCACATCGGAGGTCTTGGCAACGCGCTCGGAAGCGAGCTGGGAAATATGGACCAGACCATCGCGCGGACCGAAGAAATTGACGAATGCGCCGAAGTCTGCGGTCTTGACGACCGTACCTTCATAGATTTCGCCGACTTCAGGCTCAGCAACGATCGAATGAATCCACTTGCGGGCGGCTTCGATTTCCTTGGCAGAGGAGGACGCGATCTTGACCGTGCCATCGTCTTCGATGTTGATCTTCGCACCGGTCTTTTCGACGATTTCACGAATGACCTTGCCGCCAGAACCGATAACGTCACGGATCTTGTCGGTCGGGATGTTCATGACTTCGATGCGCGGTGCAAATTCGCCGAGTTCCGAACGGCCTTCGGTGATGGCCTTGGCCATTTCGCCGAGGATGTGCAGACGGCCGTCCTTTGCCTGACCCAGAGCAACCTTCATGATCTCTTCGGTGATACCGTCGATCTTGATGTCCATCTGCAGGGCAGTGATACCGCTTTCAGTACCGGCAACCTTGAAATCCATGTCGCCGAGGTGATCTTCGTCGCCGAGGATGTCGGACAGAACAGCGAACTTCTCGCCTTCGAGAATCAGGCCCATGGCAATACCAGCAACCGGACGGAGCAGCGGAACGCCGGCATCCATCAGGGCAAGCGATGTGCCGCAGACAGTCGCCATTGAGGACGAGCCGTTGGATTCGGTGATTTCCGAAACCGTGCGCAGCGTGTAGGGGAACTGTTCCTTGGCAGGCAGAACCGGATGGATAGCGCGCCAGGCGAGCTTGCCATGACCGATTTCACGACGGCCGGGCGAACCCATGCGACCTGTTTCACCGACCGAATAGGGCGGGAAATTGTAGTGAAGCATGAAGGTTTCTTTGTACATGCCGGTCAGCGAGTCGACATACTGTTCGTCTTCGCCGGTGCCGAGCGTTGCAACAACGATGGCCTGTGTTTCACCGCGGGTGAACAGGGCCGAACCGTGGGTGCGCGGCAGAAGGCCGACTTCCGATACGATCGGACGAACCGTCGAGAGGTCGCGTCCGTCGATACGGCCGCCCGTGTCGAGGATGTTCCAGCGAACGATCTTCGCCTGAACCGACTTGAACACGGTTGCGATCTGTTCGGCGGAGAATTCCGGCTCTTCAACACCTTCCGGGAAGAAGTGTGCCTTGACCTTTGCCTTGGCCGCATCAACAGCGGCATAACGCTGCTGCTTGTCGGTGATCTTGTAGGCAGCGCGCAGATCGGCTTCACAAACCTTGAGAACCGCAGCTTCAACAGCAGAAAGATCTTCTGCCTGGAAATCGCGTGGCTCTTTTGCAGCAACTTCAGCAAGCTTGATGATCGCGTCGATAACCGGCTGGAAGCTCTTGTGACCAAACATCACGGCGCCGAGCATGACGTCTTCAGCCAATTCCTTGGCTTCCGATTCAACCATCAGAACGGCTTCGCCTGTACCGGCAACAACGAGATCGAGGCTCGACTCGACCATTTCATCGATGGTTGGGTTCAGCTTGTATTCGCCGCCGATGTAGCCGACGCGTGCGCCGCCGATCGGACCCATGAATGGAACACCGGACAGTGTCAGCGCTGCGGAAGCACCGATGAGCGAAACGATGTCAGGATTGTTTTCGAGGTCGTGCTGGATAACCGTCAGGACAACCTGTGTGTCGTTCTTGTAGCCATCGGCAAAGAGCGGGCGGATCGGACGGTCGATCAGGCGCGAAACCAGTGTTTCGTTTTCGCTCGGACGGCCTTCACGCTTGAAGTAGCCGCCTGGAATCTTGCCGGCCGCGTAGGTCTTTTCCTGGTAGTTTACGGTCAGCGGAAAGAAATCCTGACCTGGCTTTGGTTCCTTGGCGGAAACAATGGTGGCGAGAACGACGGTTTCGCCGTAGGTGGCGAGAACTGCGCCGTCAGCCTGGCGGGCAATCTTGCCCGTTTCCAGAATGAGCGGACGACCGCCCCATTCGATTTCAACTTTGTGTTGATTAAACATATCTTGTCCTTCAGTGGGGAAATACGCGCATCCCTTTGATGCAGCATGTTTCGCCCGTTTCGTTTCAGACCAATCACGGGCAAGACAACGTGCAACTCGTATGGCCGAGTTGCCTGCAATCCTGCCCCATGACCTGCCTCATGGTAGCGTTCATCCCTGTCGGGGATAAACAGAGACCGGCGGAGCGACTGAACGCACCCGCCGGTCCAATCCGTTAGCGGCGCAGGCCGAGCTTTTCGATCAGCGTCTGGTAGCGGCCTTCGTCTACACCCTTGAGGTAGTCAAGGAGACTGCGGCGCGTCGAGACGAGCTTGAGAAGACCACGGCGGGAATGGTTATCCTTCTTGTGGTCCTTGAAGTGCTCGGTCAGGTTGACAATGCGCTCTGTCAGAACTGCAACCTGGACTTCCGGGGAACCGGTGTCGCCTGGCTTCGTTGCGTATTCAGAGATCAGTGCCTGCTTGCGTTCAGCGGTAATCGACATCGTATGTCCTTTCTTTTGAAGGGAAAACGGGATGCCCACGGCCGGGATGTCGTCCAGCGGGGGCCGGTTAAAGCGGCAGGCAAAGCCTGTCGCTGCGGGCCGTATAGTCGAAAATGTGACAAATTACCAGCCGCAAATGATTCGACCGCTTTTCAGCTGTCGAACCGGGGGCAAAACGGTCATATACATTTTGCCATCTTATATTAGACGGGAACTGCGGCATGAGCATGGCATATCCCTGCCCGCCCCGATTCCGCCAATCCGCCTTTCCATACTGGTTGGCGGGCCAATGATCCGGAGTAAAATCATGAACACCATTCATCACGCCGCTGCCACGGGTTTTGCCGCTAAGGCCGACAGCTATGTCCTGGGCCGTCCGGACTATCCGCCGGCGCTCGATGCATGGCTGCGCGATGAACTGGATCTGGAGCCCGGAAAGACCGTTGTCGATCTCGGCGCCGGAACCGGCAAGTTTACGCGCCGGCTCATGACGACAGGCGCTGCGGTCATCGCCGTTGAACCCGTTGCCGAAATGCTGCAAAAACTCACCGATGAACATCCCGAGATTTCGGCCAAATCAGGCACGGCCGAATCGATCCCTCTTGCCGATGCATCCGTGGACGCGGTCGTCTGTGCGCAGGCATTCCACTGGTTTGCCACCAAAGCCGCACTCGCGGAAATCCACAGGGTCCTCAAACCCGGCGGCAGCGTGGGGCTGGTGTGGAACACGCGGGACGCGCGTATTCCCTGGGTGGCAAAACTCGCCGATATCTTTGCGCCCTACGAAGGCGACACGCCGCGGCACCATACCGGTGACTGGAAAAAACCTTTTCCCTTCAATGGCTTCAGCGCGTTGAGGGAACATCACTTTTCCAACAACCATACCGGTGCGCCAGAAGACGTCATCGTCAACCGGGTGCTGTCGACCAGCTTCATCGCCGCCCTGCCGCCGGAGAAACAGGAACGGGTTGCCGCCGACGTTCGCACCCTTATCGCAAACGAACCGACGCTCGCCGGAAAAGCGGAGGTCACCCTGCCCTACGACACCGCAGCCTACAGTTGCATCAAGGAATGATATTCGCCAATAAGGACGAAGCGCCAGAGGAGCACAGCATGAATGATACACCGGCGATCCATCTGTTTTCCTACGGAACCCTGCAGCAGGAGGGTGTCCAGCTGTCTTCCTTCGGCCGCCTTCTGCAAGGTACGCCGGATGCGATGCCAGGTTTCAGGCAATCGATGATCGAAATCACCGATCCCGATGTCATCCGTGCCAGCGGCAGCAATTTCCATCCCATCGTCGTGCCAAGCGGCGATTCCGGCGACGAGGTCGCGGGGACGGTTTTCAAGATCACGGCGAGCGAACTCGCAGCGGCGGACGCCTACGAAGTGTCCGATTACAAACGCATCGAAGTTCGGTTGAAATCAGGAACCGATGCCTGAGTTTACGTGAAAGCTTAAGCGGTGAAAACGCGCTTGGGCTTGAACTGCCCCTGTTCGATGAAGCCGATGGCAAGAAGCTTGCCCTTGCTCGTCACGCAGGCTTCGTCAGCCTCAACCGGCGCGTCGCGGCCACGCAGGATGACCGGGTTGCCCATGCGGATACGGTGCGCCTGATCGTCGGAGAGGGCGACCTGCGGCAGGCTCTCCAGCGCGGCGCCAGTATCGATCAGGAATGCATCCATCACCGAGAAACGCGCCTCGATGGCTTCGTAGGAACGGTCCTCGCCTTCCTCACCCTCGGCAGGCGCCGGCGGGTGGGCCGCTTCCAGTTCCTCGAGCGTGACGAAATCCTGTTCGTCAAAGGGAGCAACTTCAATGCGGCGCAGATCGGAGATATGACCATAACAACCGAGATCCCGCCCCATGTCCCGGGCGAGTGAGCGGACATAGGTGCCCTTGCCGCATTCGACTTCGAAAATCGCGGTGGATGCGTCGGGCTGTCCAATCAGTTCGAGCCGGTCGATTTCGACTTCACGCGAAGGGATTTCCACGTCTTCACCGCCGCGTGCCAAATCATAGGCGCGCTCGCCGGCAATCTTGATGGCGGAGAATTTTGGCGGAATCTGCTGAATCACACCGGTATATCTGGCAAGAATGGCCTTGATTGATGCCTCGTCCGGACGATGCTCCGATGTAACGGTGATCTCACCTTCCATATCGTCCGTGGTGCGTTCAGCCCCCCACGTGACCGTGAAGCGGTAAATCTTGGTGCCGTCCATGACATAGGGGACGGTCTTCGTCGCTTCGCCCAGCGCGATCGGCAGCATGCCGGATGCGAGGGGGTCGAGCGTGCCGGCATGTCCGGCTTTTTCAGCCTTGAACAGCCACTTGATCTTGGAGACGGCTTCGGTCGAGCCCATGCCCTTCGGCTTGTCAAAGATCAGCCAGCCGGATACGGGCCGGCCTTTTTTCTTGCGCTGTCTCGACATTCAATTGTTTCCGTTGCCGTCAGGGCCATGTCCCGGCACATCGCCGGGATTGGGATCGTCATGATCATCATCGTGATCGTGATGATCATCGAGATCGCGGGTCACCTCGGGCTTGCGCAGCAGCGCATCGATCTTGGCGTAGTTGTCAAAGCTCGAGTCGATGCGGAACCGGAATTCCGGCATGTATTTCATCTGCTTCAGATAGGCCGCTGCCCGGCCGCGGATGAATTTCGCATGCTGGTTCAGCGCGGCAATCACCGCATCGCTGTCTTTCGCGCCAATGGGCGAGACAAAGCAGGTGGCGATCTTGAGATCCGGCGACATGCGCACTTCAGAAATGGCGACAACGGCGTTTTCCAGCGTGTCATCACGCACGTCACCGCGCTGAAGCACCTGAGAAACCGCGTGACGCACCTGCTCACTGACGCGCAGCTGGCGTTGTGAGGGGCCGGACGATGAGGCAAAACGAGACATATTTATCGTATCCCAAGATACAGGAGATCGCCGGTTTTTGTTCCGGCGATCCTGTTATCGATGATTTAAACGCTGCCCTTGCAAGGGCTTGGCGTCAAAGTGTGCGGGTAATGTGTTCGACGCGGAACGCTTCGATCGTATCGCCTGCGCGAATATCGTCATAGTTCTCGAACGCCATACCGCATTCCTGACCCGCAGGCACTTCGGACACTTCGTCCTTGAAGCGCTTGAGCGTCTTGAGCTTGCCTTCGTGAATGACAACGTTGTCGCGGATAAGGCGTACGCCTGCACCACGTTCGACCTTGCCTTCCGTGACACGGCAACCCGCAACCTTGCCGACCTTGGTAATGTTGAAGACCTCGAGGATCTCCGCATTGCCGAGGAAGGTTTCGCGGCGTTCCGGCGACAGCAGGCCGGACATGGCTGCCTTCACGTCATCCACCAGATCGTAGATGATGTTGTAGTAGCGGATCTCGATGCCTTCACGCTCGGCCAGGTCACGTGCCTGCTTGTTGGCACGCACGTTGAAGCCGATGATCGCAGCATTGGAGGCCTCGGCAAGAGCAATATCGCTCTCGGTGATGCCGCCAGCGCCCGAATGGATGATGCGTGCCCGAACTTCGTCGGTTCCGAGCTTGTCCAACGCACCGGCAATGGCTTCGATGGAACCCTGCACGTCGCCCTTGATGAGCAGCGGGAATTCCTTCAGGCCGGTGACCTGCAACTGGCTCATCATCTGTTCGAGCGAGCCGCGCGAGCCAGCCTGACGTGCCACTGCCTTTTCACGGGCAAGACGCGTGCGGTATTCAGAAATCTCGCGGGCCTTGGCTTCGTTTTCCACCACGGCAAAGCGATCACCAGCCTGTGGCGGGCCCTGAAGACCCAGAACCTCGACCGGCGTTGCCGGACCGACTTCCTTGACCGTTTCACCGCGATCATTGACGAGGGCGCGGACACGGCCCCATTCGCTGCCGGCAACGATGATGTCACCCGGACGCAATGTGCCCTTCTGGACGAGAACGGTCGCAACCGAACCACGACCGCGGTCGAGCTTGGCTTCGATGACCACACCTTCGGCCGTCCGTGAAGGATCGGCTTTCAGGTCGAGAATTTCAGCCTGGAGCAGGATCGTTTCGAGCAGTTTGTCGAGACCGGCACCGGTTTTCGCCGACACTTCCACGTCGAGCGTTTCACCGCCCATCGATTCCACGAAGACTTCGTGCTGCAACAGGCCATTGCGGACCTTCTGCGGATCGGCGGACGGCTTGTCGATCTTGTTGATCGCCACGATGATCGGAACACCCGCTGCCTTGGCATGGTTGATCGATTCAATCGTCTGCGGCATCACGCTGTCGTCGGCGGCAACCACAAGGATAGCGATATCCGTGGCCTGTGCACCGCGTGCGCGCATCGCCGTAAAGGCGGCGTGACCGGGCGTATCGATGAACGTGATCTTGTGACCGTTCTGCTCGACCTGGTAGGCACCGATGTGCTGCGTGATGCCACCGGCTTCACCGGACACCACGTTGGCCTTGCGGATGGCGTCGAGCAGCGATGTCTTGCCGTGGTCGACGTGACCCATGATCGTGACAACAGGCGGACGGGATTCGAACGCACCTTCGTCGTCCTGCACGTTGAAGATACCTTCTTCAACGTCGGATTCCGCAACGCGGCGAACCGTATGACCGAATTCTTCGGCAATCAGCTGAGCCGTATCGGCGTCGATCAGATCGCCCGGCTTCATCATCTGGCCTTCCTTCATCAGGAACTTGATGACGTCAACCGAACGCTCGGCCATACGCTGTGCAAGTTCCTGAATGGTGATGGTCTCCGGCAGAATGACTTCGCGCGCGATTTTTTCGCGGGTGTCCTGCTGCATGCCGCGCTTGAACTTTTCCTGGCGGCGGCGCATCGCGGACAGCGAACGGCTGCGGCCCTCATCGTTCAGCGCCGTACCCAGGGTAAGCTTGCCGCGACGACGCTCGTCTTCGCCCTTGACAACCTTGGGTGTGCGCACTTCCGGCTTTGCCGGAGCGGCACTGCTGCCGCGGCGGGCACCCGCAGGACCACGACGTTCTTCTTCCTCGTCAGCGACGGGCTTGCGGACGGCACCCTTCGGCGCAGCGGTATCTTCAGCCGCTTTCGCGGTTTCAGGCTGGCGCTTGCGGGCTTCCTCTTCCGAACGCTGCTTGGCTTCGGCTTCCTTGCGCAGGCGCTCTTCTTCTTCGGCCTGGCGGCGGGCGGATTCTTCGCGCTCCTTGGCGCGCAAAGCATCTTCCTCCGCACGGCGGGCAGCTTCGACAGCCGCACGCGCACGATCTTCCGCATCACGAACTTTTGAACCCTCGAGTGCCTTGCGGCGGGCTTCAAGCTCGGCGGTCGACAATGTGTTCAGCACCATGCCCGAACGGTCGTTCGGACGCGATGAACGGTAGGGCTGCTGGGCAGGCCGCTGCGAATGCGCCGGAGCAGCGGGACGCGCGCTCGCGGATGCAGAAGCGGCAGGCGTGCTTGGCGCAGGAGCCGCCGGACGCGGCGCTGGCGCAGGAGCAGCACTTGATGTCGTTGCCTGTACGGGTGCAGGGGCCGGCTGGGGGGCCGCCGGGCGCACAACCGGTGCAGAAGGAGCAGGTGCCGCGGATGCTGGCGCCGGTGTTGCCGGTGCAGGCGCAGCAGGAGGCGTTACCTCCGGCTTCTGATCCGGAAGGCTAAACTTGCGCTTCTTGGTTTCAACGACAACAGACTTCGTGCGGCCATGACTGAAATTCTGACGCACAGTACTCTGTTCAACGCCAGGCCGCTTCAGGGTCAGGGTCTTTTTATTGACGCCAAGCGTCTTGTCGTCTGTCGATTTTGTATCGCTCATTCCGTTTCCGTTTCCTTCGCGGCAGATGCCGCTTTAGCGTCGGCCAGATCCGTACGGCCATCGCGAAAATGCTGTAGCAGCCAAGCTCGCTCGACGAACCCGGCAGCTGCCTTCCCCTTGAGTACGGCAGCATGTATCACATTTACCCCGCCTAGTGCCAAATCCATTTCACTGCTTTCAAACAATGAAAGGGCGGGAATTTCCGGTCCGCCGGCATAAACTACCGAACGGCGGGCCTGGTCAAGCTTGCGGATGCCATCTTCCGCTGCTTCACGGGCATGAAGAACCATCGCTGCGGTGCCGTTGCGGATAGCTGAGTCCACTTTTGCGGCCCCTGTTACCACAACACCGGCCTTGCGCGCCAACCCAAAACTGCCAAGCGCGAATTTTACCAGCATCTGCTCAACAACCAACCCGAAATCGTCCGGGACAGTCACATTGGTTTTCAATGCGCGCGGGAAGAGCTTTCGCTTGACCGCTTCATCAATATAACGCCGCTGGGCCTTCACCCAACACCCCCGCCCGGGAAGATTGCGCTTCAAATCAGCGACAACCGCCCCGTCCGGGCTTGCGACGAACCGGATCATGTCATCGACAGAACCGCCTTCGCGCGTGACAATGCATGTCCTGTCATTCATTTCCGGTTCCACGTACAAAGGCCTCTCGCTCTCAGCCAGCGACCTCTTCGTCCGGCACTTCATCCGTCTCAACAGCAACCAGATCGTCTTCGGTGATCCAGCCGGCCTTGAGGCGCGCTGTCAGAACCATCTGCTCCGCATCGGTACGGCTGACTTCGAAAGCCGAGAGAATGCCGGGATGGTTGATTGTCTCACCATCCTTGCGCTCACGCCAGCCGGTCAGTTCATCCACCGCATAACCGGCGAAATCTTCAATCGTCTTGACGCCGTCTTCGCCGACAGCAACCAGAATGGCATTCGTCATGCCAGGCAGATCGCGCAGTTCATCCGAAACACCCAATTCCTTGCGGCGGGCATCACGTTCAGCTTCGATGCGGCCGAGATATTCCTGGGCGCGCTGCTGGATTTCGCTTGCCGTCTCCTCATCGAAACCATCGATGGAGGAAATTTCATCGCCATCCACATAGGCGATTTCCTCGACGCTGGCAAAACCTTCCGATGCGAGAACCTGACCGACCATCTCGTCGACATCAAGCGCTTCCATGAACAGGTTGGAGCGTTCGACGAATTCCTTTTGGCGGCGTTCCGACTCTTCCTGCTCGGTGAGGATATCGATATCCCAGCCGGTCAGCTGCGATGCAAGGCGCACATTCTGGCCGCGACGACCGATTGCCAGGGATAGCTGGTCATCCGGAACCACAACTTCAATACGTTCCGCATCTTCATCAAGCACAACCTTGGAAACTTCCGCCGGCTGCAACGCATTGACGATGAAGGACGCCGGTTCAGGCGACCACGGAATGATGTCGATCTTCTCGCCCTGCAACTCGCCGACGACAGCCTGAACGCGCGAACCGCGCATACCGACGCAGGCACCGACAGGATCGATCGAGGAATCGCGGGAAATCACCGCAATCTTGGCGCGCGAGCCGGGATCACGGGCAACCGACTTGATTTCGATGATGCCGTCATAGATCTCAGGCACTTCCATGGTGAACAGCTTCGCCATGAACTGCGGATGAGTGCGGCTCAGGAAAATCTGCGGGCCGCGCTGTTCGCGGCGCACGTCATAGACATAGGCCCGAACGCGATCACCGTAGCGGAATGTCTCGCGCGGGATCAGTTCGTCGCGGCGGACAATGGCTTCACCACGACCGAGATCGACGATCACATTGCCGTATTCGACGCGCTTGACGCTGCCATTGATGATTTCGCCGACACGATCCTTGTATTCGTCATACTGGCGGTCACGCTCGGCTTCACGCACCTTCTGCACGATAACCTGCTTGGCGGACTGGGCGGCAATACGGCCGAAATCCATCGGCGGCAGCTGATCGGCAAGGAAATCGCCGGGCTGCGCATCGGGATTGCGGTCGCGCGCGGCATCCATGCTGATCTGCGTCACCGGATCTTCGACATCTTCGACAACTTCCAGCAGGCGCTGCAGCTTGATCTCGCCGGTCTTGGCATTGATATCGGCGCGGATATTGGTTTCCTGACCGTAACGCGAACGCGCGGCTTTCTGAATGGCATCGGCCATTGCCGCAATGACGATCTCGCGGTCAATCGACTTCTCGCGGGCCACCGCATCGGCGATCTGCAGAAGTTCTAGCCTGTTTGCACTGACTGCCATGTCTTTCTCCTTGAAGTTCCCCTTGGGGGTTCATCGCACCGCTTCTCCCGCGGCGTATGAAGATCAATCCTGTTTTGTCTGTTCCCGCTCAGCGGATTCGGCGTCGTCAGGCGATACAGCGCCCTCCTCGGGAATCCGGCCTTCGCGTAAGTCCTTGTCGCGGCGCAAGGCATCGCGAATGAGATCATCCGTCAAAATGAGCCGTGCATCCGAGATCAACTCGAATGGCACCTCGATCACCGGCTCATCACCATAACTCGCCTGATCGCTTTCTATCGTGACACTGTCATCGGTAACGGCAGCGATGCGGCCGCGAAATTTCTTGCGCCCGCTCAGAACCGCAGATGTATCAACCTTGACGACATGACCGGACCACGTGTTGAAATCCGACTTGCGCACCAGCGGGCGATCGATACCCGGCGACGATACTTCCAAGTGGTAATGACGGTCGATAGGGTCTTCCACATCGAGAACCGGCGACATCGTCCGGCTGACCAGTTCGCAATCCTCGACGGTCATGGTGCCATCGAAACGTTCCGTCATGATCTGCAAGGTCAGGCCGTTCAGGCCGGAAAGCCGAACACGCACAAGGCGGAAACCAATGGATTCCAGCACTGGCTCGATAATACCAGCAATACGGGCATCGACGCCCGTCTCGGTGATAATGCGCTCTTCATGCGCGGTTGTTTCAACCGCTTGGTGTTCTGTTTTGGTGCCGTCTGTCACGCAGAATTTTCCCTGTTTCGGCCCCAAGAAACAAAAAAGAGCGGGACCTGTGTGGACCCACCCCTGTTCTATCGACCAAGAATATGACTTCTATATATCGAAATGAGGGGAGAGTTTCAAGCTCTGTGACGAATTTCTGCGCGTCCGCCACAGTTCGGCGATTTCAACGCCGCATGCAGCCGCACATACCGCTTCCCGCGTTGCAAGGGCCGGCCGTTCAAACGGCGATATGCCGGATTGGTCAAAAATCATCCTAACAAATGGATTCAGGCTTTTGTAAGGGCCGAAAATGCCGAATTCATGCCGCCGCAATGCATTTTCGCATGGCTGCCGTGCGCTGCGGGGCCTAACCCTTTCGAGCCAACTCCCCTATCTATGCTGCATCGCAATATAACTGCGAAAGGAATGAGCCATGACCAAGAGACATATGCCTTACAAGATCAGCCGCTTTCTCAACGTATTCGGCAGTGCCGTTGCTGTTGCTTCTGCAACACGCCTCGGTCATCAGCCGATCCCGTCGGATCTGCGCAATCTTGGCATTGACCCTGTTCAGTTCAGCACGATCCACCGGAATTAATATCCCGGTGGACTGGGCTGATCACTGATCAGTCCTCGTTCGCAGCAAGCTGCGACAGTACCTTGCCTTTGCCCCGTGCCCGCAAAATCAGTGGCACGACCACGGCACAGACCGCCAACACCAGCAGAATGATCGCAATTGGCGACCCGACCAGCACGGTAACGTCGCCCTGGCTGATCGCCAATGCGCGCCGCAATTGCTGCTCGGCCATCGGCCCGAGGATCAGGCCGACCACAACCGGCGCAATCGGATAACCGAACCGGCGCAGAATATACCCCATGACACCGAATGCCAGCAGCATGCCAAGCTCGAATGTCGACGGGTTGGCGCCGATGGTGCCAAGCGTGGCAAACACGAGAATGCCGGCATAGAGCCAGTGCCTCGGGATGGACAGCAAGCGCACCCAAAGCCCGATCATCGGCAGATTCAGCACCAGCAGCATGAAATTGGCAACGAGAAGGCTGGCGATCAATCCCCAGACAATCTGCGGATTGGTGGCGAACAGCAACGGTCCGGGCTGCAAACCGAACTGCTGGAAACCGGCCAGCATGATCGCTGCGGTTGCCGTCGTCGGCAGCCCAAGCGTCAGCAGCGGGACCAGTGTTCCGGCAGCCGATGCATTGTTGGCAGCTTCCGGACCTGCCACACCTTCAATGGCGCCATGGCCAAATTCCTCCGGCTTCTTCGCCAGCTGCTTCTCCACCGAATAGGACAGGAATGTACCGATCTCGGCGCCGCCCGCCGGCATCGCGCCGATCGGAAAACCGATGATCGTGCCACGCAGCCATGGTTTCCATGACCGCGACCAGTCTTCCCTGTTCATCCACACCGATCCCTTGACCGGCTCGATCTTTTCATCCCCGCCGTAGCGGGCAGCCGCGACACTGAGGGTCTCGCCGATTGCAAACAGGGCAACAGCAAGGGTGGTGACTTCCACACCATCCAGAAGGTCGGGAATACCGAAAGCCAGCCGCGCCTGCCCGGTCTGGAGGTCGATACCAACCAATCCGAGGGCAAGCCCGAGAAAGAGCGCCGTGAGCCCGCGCAGGGTTGAATCGCCAAAGGCGGCGGATACGGTCATGAATGCCAGGATCATCAGGGCAAAATATTCGGCCGGACCGAACGACAGGGCAAATTTGACGATTGTCGGCGCAATCAGCGCAAGCCCAAGCGTTGCGATCAGGCCGGCAACGAAGGAACCGATGGCGGCCGTTGCCAGCGCAGGCCCTCCGCGGCCGGCGCGGGCCATCTTGTTGCCCTCAAGCGCCGTGACGATGGAAGCGCTTTCCCCTGGCGTGTTCAAAAGGATCGACGTGGTCGAGCCCCCATACATGCCGCCATAGTAAATGCCGGCAAACATGATGAGTGAACCCGCCGGGTCAAGCTTGTAGGTGACCGGCAAAAGCAGCGCCACCGTCAGCGCCGGCCCGATGCCGGGCAGAACGCCGACAGCGGTACCGAGCGTGACACCGACGAGTGCGTAAAACAGGTTCATCGGCTCCAGCGCGACCAGAAAGCCGTGGGCGAGGAGTGTAAATGTATCCATGGCTGTGATGCCTTTTAAATGAGGTGCTCAAGCGGCCCGGCAGGAAGCGACAATTGCAGCCCCTTGGCGAAAATGATCCAGACGACGAAAGAAAGGGCGATCCCGATCGGAATGGTCATCCACAGCGGCCTTTTGCCAAAACCGCGGGCTGTTGCTGCAAACAATATGCCGGTTGCAATGGAAAAGCCGACCGTGTTCAGGAGCAGCATCTGCGCGGCAAGCCCGCCGACAATCCAGATGACAGGGCCAAACTCCTGCGCTTCGCGCTCGGGAAAATCCCCGCGCCAGGCTTCAATGCCGGTCCAGACGGACAGCACGAAAAGACAGCCGGATATGGTGTAGGGAAATGCGCCGGGGCCGATGCGCGTGGTACTTCCGCCGTGGGCGGTCGCGGTGCTGTAGACAATGACAGCCGCAACCAGGGCGAGAACGACGGCTATAACAAGCGCCGCCCGGTCAGGGCGGCGCGTTGCGGATGCGGACACGTTGTTTGTCATTTTACAAGGCCGATATCTTTCAGGATTGCCGATGTTGCTTCGGTATCCTTCGCCAGCTGCGTCTTGAACGCATCACCTGCAAGATAGGTGTCTGCCCAACCCTTGGTGGCAAGCTGATCCTGCCACGCCTTCGACTTCACCATCTTCTCGACATCGGCGCTGATCACGGCTTCCTGTTCTTTGGAAATGCCGGGGGCCGCAGCAACCATGCGCCAGTTCTGGATGGCCACATCAATGCCGCCCTCCTTGAACGTCGGTGCATCGACGCCTGCTACCTTCGCATCGCTGGAAATGCCGATAATGCGTAGCGTACCAGCCTTGATCTGCGATTCGAATTCACCATAACCGGAAATGCCCACCGTCACCTGATTACCGAGAATAGCAGCCAGCGCTTCGCCGCCGCCGGAGAAAGCGATATAATTGACCTTGGTCGGGTCAACACCCGCTGCCTTGGCGATCAGGCCCGCCGTGATGTGGTCCGTACCGCCAGCCGAGCCGCCGCCCCACGACACCGAACCTGGATCGGACTTCAGCTTTTCCACGAGATCGGCCATGTTCTTGATGGGCGACGCCGCGGGGACAACCAGCGCTTCGAATTCGCCGGTCAGCCGGGCGATGGGGGTAACCTGGCTGAGATTGACCGGCGATGCATTGGTCAGGATGGCGCCGACCATGACGTAGCCGCCGACGATCAGCTGCGCAGGATCACCTTTTGCCGAATTGGCAAACTGGGCAAGACCAATGGTGCCGCCGGCGCCGGGAACATTGACTACCTGAACGCTTCCGGAAATCTTCTCATCCTGCAGCACGGACTGGATGGTGCGGGCGGTCTGATCCCAGCCACCGCCGGGGGCAGCCGGTGCCATGATCTTGTAGTCGGCAGCAAAAGCCGAACCCGACACAATCATCGCGCCGGCAGCGGCGAAAGCAAGCAACATTTTACGCATTGTAGAAATCCTCCCGTGACAGCATTCCGCCGTCTGTTTTGCTGGTTCTTTGAAGAAGCCGGGAGGCGGCAACAGTCAAAGCCATGAACTGACGCCAAGCGCGCAATTCAACGTACACCAATAAACTATAGGACAGCCTCCCAGCGGTCTCCTCATGCTCAGATTGACAGGAGAAAACTGTCTGGAAGCTGTCACGTATTGGGGAAGACCGGCCAATATCGGCCGGATCGGCAAATCAGCGGCGTGAAAAAGTCAGATAAGCACCGACACGCCCTTCGCGATGCGCTTTCTGCTCATAGCGGGTGCCGGGCCAGGCCTCATAGGGCGTGTGCCAGTCGGCGGATGTTTCTGCCTGCCACGCGAACGCGCCATGAGCGCGGCAATGCTGCAATGTCCAGTTAACGTAAGTATCGATATCCGATGCAAAACGGAACGGGCTGCCCGGCTTCAATACCCGGGCAAAACGGTCAAGGTTCTTCTGGCTGACGAAACGGCGCTTCCAATGTTTCTTTTTCGGCCAAGGATCCGGATAAAACAGATCGATACCGTCAAGCGATGCGTCCGGCAGCCAGTCCAGGACCTGCGTTGCATCGTCATCGTACAGGCGAATGTTCTGCAGGGGATTTTCGTGCAGATCGACAACCAGCTTTGCCATGCTGTTGACGAAAGGCTCGACACCGATAAAGCCGGACTTGGGAAAACGGGCAGCTTCATGCAGCAGATGCTCGCCGCCACCAAAGCCGATTTCGAGCCGGACCTTGTCGACCTCCGCAGTAAAAAGACTGCGAAGGTCGCCGGGTGCAGGTTCCGACAGATCCAGTTTCAGCAGCGGCAGCAACTCGTCGCGGATGGAGCGTTGCAGGGGCCGCAGTGTCTTGCCATTGCGTCTGCCGAAAAACGCTTCCGTTGAACGCTCGCGCCTGGGCTCTTCTGTATCTGTCATCATCTTCAATCAAACTGGCTGCTTACGCAGCCAGTGCGCTCTTCAACTGCTTGGCCAGATCGGTCTTTTCCCAGGAGAACGAACCGTCACGACCGGGCTTGCGGCCGAAATGGCCATAGGCGGATGTCTTGGCATAGATCGGCTTGTTCAGGTCAAGATGCTTGCGGATGCCCGTCGGCGACAGGTCCATGACCTTGCGCAGGGCAGCTTCCACGGCATCTTCATTCACCTTGCCGGTGCCATGCAGGTCAACATAGACCGACAGAGGCTGAGCAACACCGATGGCATAGGACAGCTGGATCGTGCAGCGATCGGCAAAGCCGGCGGCGACAACATTCTTGGCGAGATAGCGCGCTGCATAGGCAGCAGAGCGATCAACCTTGGTGGTGTCCTTGCCGGAGAATGCACCGCCGCCATGGGGCGCCGCGCCGCCATAGGTGTCCACGATGATCTTGCGGCCTGTCAGCCCTGCATCGCCGTCCGGTCCGCCGATGACAAACTTGCCGGTCGGGTTGATGTACCAGACGCAATTGTCGGCAATCTTGAGATCGCCAAGCGCTTCGCGGATGTAGGGTTCAACGACCTTGCGAACCTTTTTGGAATCCCAGCTGGCATCCAGATGCTGTGTCGAAAGAACGATCTGCGTCGCTTCCGCCGCTACGCCATCGACGTAACGAACCGTCACCTGGCTCTTGGCATCGGGGCCAAGCCGGCCGGCCTCACCCTCGCCCTTGTGGCGGGCAGCGGCGAGAAGCTCGAGAATCTTGTGTGAATAATAGATCGGAGCCGGCATCAGGTCCGGTGTTTCCCGGCAGGCATAGCCGAACATGATACCCTGATCGCCTGCACCCTCTTCGCCCTGACGGTCAGATGCATTGTCGACGCCCTGCGCAATGTCGGCCGACTGCGGATGCAGCAGCACGTCAATCTTTGCAGTCTTCCAGCTGAAGCCCTCTTGCTCATAGCCGATATCGCGGATCGCACGGCGGGCGGCAGCGCGGAAGCGGGAGGGATTGATGACCGGATGACCCTTGGCGTCATGAACAACGGCGCCGTTCTTGTCCTTCTTGAGCAGCGTGTCGGGGACACGCACTTCACCGGCAATAACAACCCGGTTGGTCGTTGCCAAGGTTTCACAGGCAATACGCACAGTCCACGGATCAACACCCGTCTTCTTTGCTTCCTTATAAATCATATCGACGATTTCATCGGAAATACGGTCGCAAACCTTATCTGGATGACCTTCCGATACAGACTCACTGGTAAAAAGATAGGAACTGCGTGTCACGGGAAACCCCTCTTGAAACAAACCTACGCCCATTCCACAGGGAACGAGCCTGCGTAGTGTTTGCCAAGGTCCAAGGATTCAGTCAATCGCTTTCGTTTTCAAACAAACAGCATTGGAAGAATTTTTCTACTGTTTGAGCGGAAAGATCGACAGGCCAACGGGAATCTATCCTTCGGGATCTTCTTCGTGGCTCAATGTCCGCACCAGATCGAGGATTTTCCGGCGAATTTTCGGGTCGCCGATCTTGGCGAAGGCACGCGCAAGCTGTATCCCCTCGGAGCTGTTGAGAAAGCCCACCACGTATGTGTTGTCACTTTCCTCCTCGAACCCCTGCACCTTCTCCGGCTGGTCGGGCATATCATCAAAGAAAAACGTGACGGGCACGTTGAGAACGTTGCCAATCGCTTGCAGACGGCTGGCACCTACCCGGTTGACACCCTTCTCGTATTTTTGAATTTGCTGAAATGTAATTCCCAGGCTATCGCCTAGTCTTTCCTGGCTGAGGCCAACCATGTTCCGGCGCAGACGGATTCGGGCGCCCACATGGACGTCAACTGGGTTCGGTCGCTTTTTATTATCGGGCATGAAAATCTCATTCGTATGAAATGGGGCTGAAAACTAATTTTATCATCAATGTATCAACAGACCAAATATAACGGTATTCGACAGGGCAAAGGTAAAAAAGTCAACCGAGACGCCTTCTATCCCGATAAAAATACGCCAGTACGGCAGCAAAAAGCAGACCGAGTACAATCAGAAATTGAAATCTGCGTAAGCCTTCACTTAATGGTAGTTGAACCCTACCGGGAAGCGCCACATCGACCACACCCACTGCATTCAGTGCCAGGGCATCGATGATTCGACCGTAGGGATCGACAACCGCTGATAGTCCATTGTTGGCGGCGCGGACAAGCGGCAAACCCTGCTCGACCGCGCGCAATTGCGCCTGGCGGAAGTGCTGATACGGACCCGGCGTATCGCCATACCATGCATCATTGGTCACATTGATGATCGCGTCGGCCGCCGGCCCCTGATACCCCATTTCAGCCGGAAAGATCGCTTCATAGCAGATGAGCGGCAAAGCGGTGAGATTGTCGCTCACCTTGAGCGACTGCTTGGAGACGCCTGCGGTAAACCCGCCAGGCATTCCAGCAATTTCGCTCAAACCCAGGCTGCGCAGAATGCCTTCGAGCGGCAGATATTCCCCGAACGGAACCAGATGCACCTTGTCGGCAGCACCGGTAATCTCACCGGCATCATTGATGCTGTAGATCGTGTTGTAATACAGCGGCGGCTGATTGCCTCCCGGCTCCTCCATCCGCACGGCCCCGGCGAGCAGGACTTGCCCCTCTTTCAGCATTCCGGCAATGGCCCGCAACGCGTCGGGTGTTTTCGTCAGGATATAGGGGACCGCTGTTTCCGGCCAGACAATCACGTCGGGTGCGGGCGCACCGGATCGGGGTGGCTTGCCGCTCATGGCGAGATATTTATCAAGAATATCGCGGCGTGCTTCCACGTCAAACTTCAGATCCTGCGCGATCGACGGCTGAACGATACGAACATTGGGGCCCTTTGCGACAAGGCTGGCTGTCTGCAGCCTGTAAAACCCGTACCCCGCATGGGCGCACACCAGGATCAGCGCGACAACCAGGCCCGTTCTGACATCCCGGCGGCCAGCAAGCAGGGCGGGCATGGAAAACACCGCCACGGCCAGCGCATTCATGCCCAGGAGGCCGACAAAAACCGATGACTGCATGAGAACGGGAACCGGCATCGCCGCATAACCGATCGCATTCCAGGGGAAACCGGTGAGCACAATGGAACGCAGCCACTCGGTAATACCGAAGGCAAACGCCAGCGACAGAACACGGCCCATCCCTTCACTCCAGAACAGCCGGGCCAGCGCTGCAGCAAAAGCGTAGAAAACGGCCAGAACGGCCGGCAGTCCAAGCACGGCAAGCGGAATTGCCCAGGCAAAGCCGGCAGCGTCCACCAGCAGTGCATTCCCCAGCCACCAGAGGCCAAAGACGAAATAGCCGAAACCAAACCACCAGCCAATCATGGCTGCCGGCCAAAGCCTGCGGAGAGGCCCGGCGCCCGCATTGTCGACGGCACCGTCAATCAGCCAGACAAGAACCGGAAAGGAGATGAAGCAGACGGCAAAAAAATCATAGGGCGGCAGCGCGAAACTGGCCAGCGCACCCACGAAAAATGCCAGCGCAACACGCTTCCATCCCCACAGCAGGATGATTTTTCCGGCCAGACGCTGGATCATGCCATGCCCCACCCTTGGTGATTTTTCGTCAGTATTAGCGGGTGAGACTTGCGCCAATCATTCGTCCATTTCAGCGGGTTCATCCGCCGCGCCCGGACGCGGAGGGCGCGGGCGGCGCTCGGCATGGCGCAGCGGCACGATGCGAACCTTGCGGATACGGCGCGGGTCGGCTTCGAGCACATGAAACTCATAACCCGGAACCGCCTGGACCATCTCGCCGCGCACGGGAATACGCCCAAGAATCGAGAAGATCAGACCACCGACCGTGTCAACGTCTTCGCCATGCTCGCCAACGACAAAGCCGGACCCGATCTTTCCGGCGACCTCTTCAAGATCGGCGCGGGCATCGGCGATGAAGACGCCTTCCGGCTCCTCCATGATCATCACTTCGTCGTCGTCGTGCTCGTCTTCAATATTGCCGACGACCATTTCGACGATATCTTCCAGCGACACCAGGCCGTCGGTCCCGCCGTACTCATCGATAACCAGCGCGATCTGAATGCGTTGTGCCTGCATGCGGCCCATCAGGTCATTGGCAAGCATCGAGGGCGGCACGAAAAGGATCGGCCGCATGAGACTGAGCTCTGCAATGGTCTTGGTCAGTTCGACATTGCCCAGATCAAACTTGGCAGCAGCCGGTGCCTTGGGTGCCTTCGCCGAAGTTCGGCGCTGGGTCTTCACCCTGGAAATCTTGGTGATGTAATTGACCACATCACGGATATGCACCATGCCACGCGGATCATCCAGGGTTTCCGCGAAAACCGGCATGCGCGAATGGCCGGATTTTTCGAAAACCTCCAGCAGATCGCCGAGAGTCGTGGTGATATCAACGGCCTCAATATCGGCGCGAGGGATCATCACATCCTCCACGCGCAATTCGCGCAGGCGCAGGATGTTGTGAAGCATGGCGCGTTCTTCCGGCGAAAACGCCGTATCGCCATTATCCGTGCCCGCCAGCGCCGCATCGATATCCTCTCGCAGGGATGTGCCCGGGCGAGCGCGCAGAAATGGAAAAATTGCAGTGAGAAGCGAGCGCTTTTCGGTTGCGGGCGCTCTGGTGCTACTTTGCCCCTCGGCGTCACTCTCCTGCCCGGTTATACCCTTGGCGGGCGCGGCAGGATCGTTCTGGTGCGACGTGTCAGACATGGTCCTCAATCGGATTGATCGTCAGTGACCGATAGCGCATATGGGTCAGGAATGGCAAGATGCGCGAGAATTTTACGCTCCAGACCTTCCATCTCTTCCGCTTCGCTCTCGATAATATGATCATAGCCCAGCAGATGCAAAAAGCCGTGCACGATCAGATGCGTCAAATGATGGTCGAAAGGTTTCTGTTCATCGGCAGCTTCACGCTCGACCGTTTCCCGTGCGATGACGATGTCGCCGAGCATGGGGCCGGGTTTCTGGCCGGGCTTGATCGGAAAGGCGGGAAATGACAGCACATTGGTTGGCTTGTCCTTGTCGCGCCAGTCATTGTTGAGTTCGCGGATCGCCGCGTCGTCGGTAAAGACGAGGCTGAGTTCACTCACCGGTTGCGGGCCGCCATCCAATGTCTGCCATGCAGCAGCAATAGCCTTTTCGGCAAGCGCCTGCAGGGTGGCCTCCTCGGGCCAGCCGTCGGTTTCAACGAGAATATCGGTATCGATCAAAATTGTACCATCAAGCGTTGGATATCTTTCGAGCACTCGGCCCGTTGAGTCGGATAGCGCGGTTTTCAAGAACCGGAGCGCCGTGGACATTGTAGTCCATAAACGCCGGAAGTGCAGAAAATCGCATCAGACGGCCAACGGGATGGAGTGATCGAAATAACTCAGGGCTTGGCGCCTTCCTTGTCGTAGGCACGGACGATTGCCGCAACAAGCGGATGGCGGACAACGTCCACATCCGAGAAGCGGACTGTGACAATACCACTGACGCCGTCGAGAATTCTCAGCGCTTCAACCAGACCGGATTTCTGGCCAGGAGGAAGATCGACCTGACTGGGATCACCGGTGATGATCATGCGTCCGTTTTCACCAAGGCGGGTGAGAAACATCTTCATCTGCATGGCTGTCGTGTTCTGCGCCTCATCAAGAATGATGGCAGAATGCGCCAGCGTGCGTCCACGCATGAAAGCCAGCGGTGCAATTTCGATGACACCGGCAGCAATGGCCCGCTCGACCTTGTCGGCGGGCATCATGTCATACAGCGCATCATAGAGCGGCCGCAGATACGGATCGACCTTTTCCTTCATATCGCCGGGCAGGAAGCCAAGACGTTCACCAGCCTCCACGGCCGGACGCGACAGAATGATCCGGTCCACCAGGCCACGCTCCAGAAGCATGGCGGCATGGGCAACGGCCAGATAGGTCTTGCCGGTACCGGCAGGGCCGACGCCGAACACCATTTCCGAGCGGTCCAGTGCCCGCATATAGGCATCCTGTGTGGGCGTGCGGGCAAAAATCGTCTTCTTGCGGGTCGATATCTGGGCTGCAGCCATCTTGCTCTTGTTTTCCATGCTGGGAAGCGTCAGTTGATCGTCGGCGGCGATAGCCATGCGCAATGCGCCATCCACATCGGATGCCGAAATATCATGGCCCTTCTGCAGCTGTTCATAGAGCTGATCGAGAGCCCTTCGGGCCTGTTCGGTCGCGCCCGGTTCACCGCGAATCGCAAGCTGGTTTCCCTTGGAGCGGACATCGACACCCAACTTCTGCTCGATGCGGGCAAGATTCTCGTCGAACTGACCGAATAAGGCGCTTGCCAGCCGGTTATTGTCGAAAGTCAGTACGATATGCGCCAGATCCGAGGCCCCTGACGGAGCGGGTTTCAGCTTTTCGGTGGCGGTCAATCGGCTCTCCTTACCAAAAGGTGTTCAGTGCTTATATAGTCCCGTCGCTCGTCGTTTCCATCTCACGAACCCCAATCAGGCTGTTGGTTCCCGTGCTGATGATTCGTACCCTGATTATGTCGCCGATTTCCCCGCCATGTACATCGATAATTACAGGTTGTAACCAGGGAGATCTGCCAACCATCTGTCCGGGTTCCCGCCCGGCCTTTTCGATCAGCACGTTCATGGTTTGACCGACCAGACTGCGCTGGAATGCATATTGCTGTTCGGACAGCAGTGCCTGCAGGCGCTGCAATCTTTCGTCCTTCACGGCTTCGGGGACATGATCTTCCATATCCGCACCAGGCGTGCCGGGGCGGGGCGAGTATTTGAACGAATAAGCCGCGGCATAGGTGACGTCGCGCACGATCTGCAGTGTCGCCTCGAAATCCTCGTCTGTCTCGCCGGGAAAGCCGACGATGAAATCCCCGGAAAGGGCAATGTCCGAGCGCGCCTCGCGAATCCGGTTGATCAGCCGCACATATTCCGCAGCCGTATGCCTGCGGTTCATGGCCTTGAGAATGCGGTCCGACCCCGCCTGTACCGGCAGGTGCAGATAGGGCATCAGCATCGGCAGGTCACGGTGGGCATGGATCAGCGTGTCGTCCATATCGCGCGGATGGCTGGTCACGTAGCGCAGGCGCGCAATGCCGGGTATCTCAGCCAGCCGGTAGAGCAGCTCGCCCAATCCCCACTCGCGCCCGTCGGCGCCTTCGCCATGCCAGGCATTGACGTTCTGACCCAGCAGGGTCAGTTCGCGCACACCGGCATCAGCCAGCTTTTCGGCTTCCTTCAAGATCTGCGCGACCGGTCGCGAGACTTCCGAACCGCGGGTATAGGGCACCACGCAGAATGTGCAGAACTTGTCGCACCCCTCCTGGACAGTCAAAAAAGCCGTCACACCACGGCTTCGTGTCTGCTCCTTGCGGGGAGCCGGCAGATGCTCGAACTTGTCTTCGATCGCATATTCCGTCTCGACGACCCGCTCGCCCTGCCGCACACGGGCAAGCGCCTGCGGCAGGCGATGATAGGTCTGCGGACCGACCACCAGATCCACCACCGGCGCGCGGCGGGTGATCTCGTCGCCTTCTGCCTGTGCCACGCAACCGGCAACGCCGACGGTCAGCTCGCGGCCTTCTTTGGCGCGGGCGTCCTTCATCTTGCGCAGGCGGCCGAGCGCCGAATAGAGTTTTTCCGAGGCTTTCTCGCGAATATGACAGGTGTTGATCAACACCAGATCAGCGTCCTCCGCCGTATCGGTGGGGCTATAGCCTTCCGCCGCCAGACTATCCGTCATACGCTGGCTGTCATAGACATTCATCTGGCAGCCATAGGTCTTCACATAGACCTTGCGCGTGTTCGCAAGTGCTGGCGAAATGGGTCGGGTTCCGGATGTCTCGTCCGGTTTATGCGAGGTGCTGATATCGTCCATGCGAGGCTTCTAAAGCTTTTTGAGGCCTTTGAGAATAGCAGAGTCACCCGGAATGGCTGACTCCGGCGTTTCTCCCGCCGCCGTGACAAGATCCCGGCCAAGGAGCGACGACAACATCATCTCCCTCACCCGCTTCTCCATCAACCGTGCCAGCATCTTGCGGTTTGTCTTGCTGTCGATGGTCATCGGTTCGCCGAACCAGACATCGACATCGATCGCACCGTCCTTCAAAAGCCCGATCAGGCTCGGTCCCAGCGGCACGTCGCCCGGCCAGGAAATGATCGGGCGATGGAAGCGGCCCATCG
This sequence comes from uncultured Phyllobacterium sp., assembly GCF_902479695.1. NCBI lineage: Bacteria > Pseudomonadati > Pseudomonadota > Alphaproteobacteria > Hyphomicrobiales > Phyllobacteriaceae > Phyllobacterium > uncultured Phyllobacterium sp. Next base: position 183,375 of record NZ_CABSQF010000003.1, read on the forward strand.
GCACGCCATGCACCCGCGTATAGGCAATCGCGACGGGTTGCACCGTCACTGTTTCCACGCTGGTTTCGCGGATTGCCACCTGGGCAGCACCGAAAAGCGAGGTCTTGAAGGGCAGGACGCGATTGCCGTCGGACGTGGTTCCCTCGGCAAACAGCACCATGACGTCACCGGCGGCCAGACGCGTTGCAATCTCGCTCGCCTGATCATGGGTCTTGCCGCGCTTTTCCCTCTCCACGAAGACGGAGCGCTGCAGTTTGGAGAGCATGCCGAACAGTGGCCAACTCGCCACTTCGATCTTGGCGATGAAGGACAATTCCTTGAGCGCCCCCAGCACCACGATATCTGTCCACGATGCGTGATTGGCCGCCAGCAGCAGCGGGCGCTGCGTTGCCATGTCCCCATGCATGTGGATGCGCAAGCCCAGCAGTTTGGCAACGATGCGGTGATAGAAAATCGGAAACCGCTTGCGCAAGCCCCAGCCGGCCTTGAGGAAAAAGTACTGCAATGGCACCGAGATCAGGGTGACCAGCGCAAAAGCCGTTGCCGTGACAGTAAAACGGACCCAGGACATCATGTCAGCGCGCCCGCTTCAGGTCACGGCGCATGGTCAGGGCCGCGGAACGGCCGCCCGCAGTTTCATAATAGCCGGGACGTTTGCCCACCTGCTTGAATCCAAGACGGCGGTAGAGCGCCAGGGCCGGCATATTTGTCTCGTCAACCTCCAGAAACAGCATTTCCGCCCGGGCATTGTGCAGATGGCGCAGGGTCGCGTCCATCAAGGCATGCCCAAGACCACGCCGTTGCGCGGACGGCGCCACTGCAATCGTCAGGATTTCCGCCTCGTCGACAACGAGCCTTGCCAGCACAAAGCCGCCGGGAGGCGCAGATCGCCTGCCCTCTTCCCGCGCAATGAAGCCGAAGACATTCCCTTGCATCATCAGCGCATGGAATTCCTCATCGCTCCATGGCTGGCTGAACGTCAGGGCGTGCAGCTTTGCCAGGTGAATCGAATCCGTGCTTGCCAACGGTTCAATGACAAAAGGACGGTTGCGCAGATTACCCAGGGGAAAGCCCATCATTCCGAGACCTTCCTTCGCAGGACAAAACCCTGCTGCGGCTTGACGTCGAGCCCGCGCAGATAGAGCGGCTTCGGCGCTTCGCCATCAACCGCGCGCAGAGCGCCCAGCCGGGCAAAGGCTTCAATCGTTCCCGTCGACGTGGTTACGGCCACATCGAGCTTGTGTTGCTTGCCATCATTGACGAGGGCCGCGCCCGAACCGGACAACACGACATCGTCCGGCCGTTCCGACAAGGCAGAGAACACGTCCGGTATGGTTGTCACACCGGGCACCGAGCCGGCAGAACCATCCGGCGCAAAGAACTGCGCATAGATCTCGTCGCGCCGTGCATCGATAATCGACAGGACGGGACGTTCCGGAAACACACGCCGTGCATCAAAAGCCAGTGCTTCAAGCGTGCTGACACCCACGACCGGACATTGCAAGGCAAGACCAAAGCCGCGCGCCGTGGAAACGCCGACACGCACGCCGGTGAACGATCCGGGGCCGATGCTGACCGCGATCTTGCCGATGGCACTGATCGGTACCGCTGCACGGTTCAACGTCTGTTCAATGAAGGCCATCAAACGCTCCGCATGTCCCTTGCCAATATCCTCACTCGTTGCGGCAAGCACGGTCCCGGTTTCGACATCGAGAACAGCAACGGAGCAAAGAGTGGAGGCCGTATCAAGCGCAAGCAGTTTCATGGCCAATCGCGTAAACAAGAATCAGCCAGCAAACAAGTAGTGTTCGGGGCGGCACGCATTAATCTGGACAAAATTGCACGAGGCTTTTCAGTCCTGTTGCTGATTGCCGCCTCGATCGCGAACACTGAATCCTGTGCCTTGTCCGCATCACGGAAAGTCAGCGTTGAGTTGCAGGCGAGCGGCAGCGGCAGCCAATCTCTTGTCTCTGCTCCACAACCGCGTGCCGGGTGTTAGCCGCGTTGCCGCCAGCAAGTGCGCGTCGACATAGCCGATACCAAGACTGAACAGCGCTTCGGCATCGATAAAATGCAGGACTTCCTCCTCGTTGGCTATTTTCACCTTCGGCAGATCACGAAGGGCAGCCAGGATGAGGTCACGTTGCCGTAAAATGCCTAAAGCAATTTCACCCACAATGAATGGGTGAACCATAATCTGATTGGTGTTGAGACGCAGTTTTAATTCGGCATCGCCAACGCGCAAATGATCGATCCATATCGATGTATCGGCGAGGATCACGCCTATGCGTCCGATCCGATGCGGCGGCGGGGTATCGTGTTCAAACCTGGCTCGCTCCCTCCAAGGAGCGCCAACCGGCGTGCGCTTTCACGTTCGATCAAAGCCTTGAGGGCTTCCCGAACGAGGGCGGACTTTTCATGCAATCCCGTGAAATCCTGTGCTTTGGCAATAAGCTCATCATCAAGAGCAAGTGTGGTGCGCATTTCCGGCTTCCTGGTTCAGGCATGATTTTAGCATCGAATGATGCGGCAAACAATGCATACCAAAGTCGACCCACGCTCCGCCGACCGTCCGCGCGGATTGACCAAAGATCTTGGTCAATTATCCATGATCAGTGCCAGCGGCGCCCTGAACCGCGCCACAAGCCCTTCTTTCTCATACTGAATATCGGCATCCCCGGTGCCCGACAGGCCGAAACGGATCAGGCGCGAGCCAAATCCTTTCTTTTCGGGAGCAGTTGTGGCCGGGCCGCCGCTCTCGCGCCATGTCAGGACAAATTCCATCTGCGACGGAGCACGCTGGATTTCCCAACTGATCTCCACCTTGCCCTGCCTGTTGGACAGCGATCCATATTTCAGTGCGTTCGTGGCAAGTTCATGCAGCAGCAGCGACAGGGAAAGAACGGCCTTTGGCCCGAGATTGAGATTGGGTCCGCGCAAGACGAACTGCGCTGTTTCGCCGTGCAGCGCCAGGACGCTCTCCAGTACCGAGCGGATACGCGCCGCCGACCAGTTCTGGTGCAGCAGCACATTATGCGCCGAGCTGAGTGCCATCAGGCGCTGCTTGAATGCCTCGACCGCGTCCTGCGGCGCATCGCGCAGCGTTTGCGTTGCAATGGCCTGAACCATGGTTAGCGTGTTTTTCAGGCGATGGCTCAATTCCTGATTGAGAATCCCCTGTTCATGCTCGGCCTGCAGCTTGGCAATCGCCGCGTAGGTTCGGTCGGCAATGCTGACGACAAACTGTATCTCGTCGGTCTGCCAATCCCTCGGATTCTCGCCGTGAACAAACATCAGCCCCACGAGTTCACCGGCGTGCATCAGCGGTACATTGATGAACGACCGGGCTTGAAGGGCGGCATAGCCGTCATAGTCCTGCGCCAGCCAGTCCGTTCCCGGTATGTCGGAGACGGCAATCGGAATCCCGATCTGCGAGTTCTTGATCGTCGCCTTGAAGTTCACCAGCGAGTGGCGGCCGGCCATGGACTTCAGTGCGGCCGCTGTCCAATCCCGCTCGACATTGAAAATATCCGCCGTCAAATCGATGATGGCAAATCCCGCACGACCGGCATTCAGGTTTTCACCGAGGATCCGTGAGGCAATTTCCGCAGCTTCGGCTGTTGTATGGGCGTCGCGAATACTGTCACCCAGTTCGAGAAGGGCAGCCTGGCGGATTTCCGCCTGCTTGCGCTTGGTGACATCCTGGACCGTGCCGCGGAAAAACGCGGGTTGGCCAACGTCGTCATAGGCAAGCTCGCCACGGCGGCTCAGCCAGCGCAGCGAACCGTCATCGGCACGGCGGATCCGGTATTCGATATCAAGCATGACGTTTCCATCAAGGCGAGATGGTTGATCGGAGACCAGATGCCTGTCGTCCGCATAGGTCAGCACCTCGAACGTCGGAGCGGAATATTGCTCACTCTCCGGCAGTCCGTATAACCGGCACATTTCGGGCGTAACGCGCGCAATATTGGTTTTGAGATTGAGTTCGAATGCCCCGATGCCCCCCGCCTGTTGCGCGGGACCAAGCCATCCATCGACCCGGTACTGCTTGTTGCGCGCCGCTTCACTCGACAGGGCCCGTTTCAGGCTGGAGCGAATCGACCGCCGCTGCTGGAGAACAACGTCGTTGCGGTCTTCCAGTACGCGGCGCAGTTCGAGGATGGTAATGACCTGCTCGGCAAGGTCCTGAAGAGCCTCGGTCTGCGCATCGGTCAGCCCGCCGGGGCGCGGCACGCTGTCGATCACGCACAGGGTTCCGATCGCTTCACCGCTGGGTGTGTTGAGAACGGCCCCGGCATAGAACCGGATATGGGGTTCTCCCGTCACCAGGGTATTGTGCCTGGTGCGCTCATCCAGTGTGAGGTCCGGAATAATCAGGACGGAGCCCGTCGGCAGCGCATGCGCACAAACCGATTGCTCCAGAGGGGTTTCGCAAGTCTCAAAGCCTGACCGCGCCTTGAACCATTGCCGGTCTCCGGCGACCAGGCTGATCAAAGCAACCGGTGTCTCGCAAATCTGCTTGGCAAGAGAGACAATATTATCGAATGCCGGCTCTGACGGCGTATCGAGGACATCATATTCAGCAAGGGCAGCCAGCCGATGGGCGTCCTGAAGAACTGAATGGGGCAAATCGCTCATGGATAAACCCAATCGCCAGATTATATGAGAGACACGGGAGTTTTCGTGGTTATCAAATAGTCTAATTTTGCTCCGTGACAATTGCTATTTGCGAATTCCCGCGATCCGCGTCGCCGCAGGCAGAGGAAATGCCGATCCAGCGCGATATCTGAACGGGCTTGGCCATTGTCAGGATATGGGGCAGCTTCCGGCGGTCACGTCGAAACTCCTGGTGGCAAACTCGCGCCCATGCGTGTCCTGCAGGGAAAAGGTCCAGACACCGGAAACCAGTTCGTAGCTCTTCTCGAACACCCAGCCCGCATAGCGCTGCTGCCGGATGGCGCCGTCGGGCCAGCTGCTGCGCTGCATGCTGCGGCCATCAGGCGTGTGAATCACCGGATGCCGGACAACGATCACGATCGGCACGACCTGGAAATCGGGGACATTGAACGCGGCATACATCACGCCGAAACTGGTCCCGAGGCAGGCGGTTATTTTGTCGGCCCTGACAACGTCCACCGGCCCGTCGACAAGCCGGTTATAGCCCGTCGGCGTATCCGGTGCCGCTTCAGTGCCGACATCCTTCGCCCGCGTCAACCCCCAGTCAAGAATTTCAATGGCCGGTTCTGCGCCCTGCGCCCTCGCAAGCCCCGCCCCGGCCAACAATGCCGGACACACCAGGGCCAGGAGGCGAAGAGCGCGCATCGGCTGCTATGCAGCCGCGCGCTTGGCTTTCAGTTCCAGTCTGCGGCGGTGCAGGACCGGCTCGGTGTAGCCGTTCGGCTGTGCCCGCCCCTTGAACACCAGTTCGCAAGCGGCCTGAAACGCCACCGATGCGTCAAAATCGGCGGCCATCGGCTGATAGTGCGGATCGCCCTCATTCTGCTTGTCGACGACCCCCGCCATGCGCTTCAGCGTTTCCAGAACCTGCGCCTCGCCGGCAACGCCGTGATGCAGCCAGTTGGCGATGTGCTGGGCGGAAATGCGCAACGTGGCGCGATCCTCCATCAGGCCGACATTGTTGATGTCCGGCACCTTGGAGCAGCCGACGCCCTGATCCACCCAGCGCACGACATACCCCAGGATGCCCTGGGCGTTGTTGTCGAGCTCGCGCTGGATATCTTCCGGTGTCCAGTTGGGTCGCGAAGCGACCGGCACCGACAGGATATCACCGAGTTTGGCGCGACCGCGCGTCTTCAGCTTTGCCTGTACCTCGGCCACATCAACCTTGTGATAGTGGGTGGCATGCAGCGTGGCGGCCGTCGGCGACGGCACCCATGCGGTGTTGGCACCGGCCTTCGGATGGGCAATCTTCTGTTCAAGCATGGCTGCCATCAGGTCCGGCATGGCCCACATGCCCTTGCCGATCTGCGCGTGGCCGGCAAGGCCGCATTCAAGCCCGACGTCGACATTCCAGTTTTCATAGGCGCCGATCCACGATGCCTGCTTCATATCACCCTTGCGGATCATCGGACCCGCCTCCATCGAGGTGTGAATCTCATCGCCGGTGCGGTCGAGGAAACCGGTATTGATGAAAACAACCCGTTCCTTCGCCGCACGGATGGCTTCCTTGAGGTTGACCGTCGTACGGCGCTCCTCATCCATGATGCCCATCTTCATCGTGTTGGGCTGCATGCCGAGCAGGGCTTCAACGCGCCCGAACAGCTCCGAGGCAAAGGCGACTTCTTCCGGGCCGTGCATTTTCGGCTTGACCACATACATCGAACCGGCGCGCGAATTCATGCGGCGGCCCTTGGGGCCGACGTCGTGCAGGGCGATCAGACCGGTGATTGCCGCATCCATGATGCCTTCCGGCACCTCATTGCCATCCTTGTCGAGGATGGCCGGATTGGTCATGAGATGACCGACATTGCGCACCAGCATGAGCGAACGGCCGGGCAGCGTCAGCGGCTTGCCGTCTTTTCCCGTATAGTCCCGGTCGGGATTGAGCTTGCGCGTGACTGATTTGCCGCCCTTTTCAAACGTATCCTGCAAATCGCCGTTCATCAGGCCGAGCCAGTTGCGATAGACAACAACCTTGTCTTCCGCATCGACGGCAGCAACGGAATCCTCGCAGTCCTGAATCGTGGTGAGTGCCGATTCCAGCACCACATCGGCAATATTGGCCGGGTCGGTTTTTCCAATGGGATGATCGGCGTTGATGACGATCTCCACATGCATGCCGTTCTTCACCAGGAGAATGGAGGATGGCCTGGAAGCATCGCCCTTATAGCCAACGAACTGTGCCTGATCCTTCAGCGACGGGGAAACCCCATTGGCGGTCTTGAGCACAAGCGTGCCGTGATCAACGGAAAGACTGGTCACATCAGCCCAGTGTGCGCCATCGAGCGGCACACTGTCGTCGAGAAAGGCCTTGGCCCAAGCGATGACCTTGGCGCCGCGCAGCGGATTGAATGCCTTGCCCTTCTCTGCACCCTCGGTTTCCGGAATGGCATCGGTGCCGTAGAGCGCATCGTAAAGCGAACCCCAGCGCGCATTGGCCGCGTTGAGCGCATAGCGGGCGTTCATGACAGGCACCACCAGCTGCGGTCCGGCCGTTACCGCGATTTCCGGATCCACATTGTCGGTCGAGACGGAGAATGTTCCGCCCTCGGGCAGCAGATAGCCAATTTCCCGCAGGAACGCTTCATATTGCTCTGGCGTATATCCTGTCTGCCGCTTTTCGCGATAGAACGCATCGAGCTTTTCCTGAAATGCATCGCGCTTGACGAGCAAGGCCCGGTTCTTGGGCGACAGATCATCGACAATTGCTGCCAGACCCTGGAAAAAGGCGTCGGCATTGATCGATGTTCCGACCACCGCTTCATTAGCCACGAAGTCGTAGAGCTCTTTCGCCACCTTCAGACCATCGATCTCGACCCGCTCGCTCATACCATACTCCTTAAGATTTTCTGTTAGCGTACCCTTGAACACACCAAAGCATTCCTCGTCAATTCGGCCTAAATGAACATGATTTATGCCGGAAGGGAAACAATCAATCAGTGGGCAATGCGAGGCCTGCCGGTTGCGGTTGCGACCAGCACCGCTTCGATGAATTTTCGCTGGTCTTCAACAGTCGCAGCGCTGATGTTTCGGACGATGGTGACCTGTGCCTCGTCGGTGCCAGCTTCCAGCGCGAAACTGCGAACCTGCCCTTGCAGCGTTTCTTCGGCGAAGGCAATCGCGAGATCTTCCTCCTGAAAGTCCTTCACCGCCTCCCCCGCTGCCACGCGAAAAATCCCTTCGGCGGGCTGGCTGATGTAGGCTTCGACCGATACGCGCACCTGCCCGACCACGGCACCGAGCGCATTGGCGACATCCGTATCGACGGGAACAATGCTTGGCGCACCCAGCATGGCTCCAACGGCGGGATAATAGACGGGAGCGGAAGCACCCAGGCCGATCAGCGGCCGGTCAATATCAAGCTTGACGCCGGCAATACCGCCCTGCCCGGAAAGCGCGCGCTGGGTCAGCGGACTGGCTACCATGTCAGGTCCATCCAATCCATCCTCGGCAAAGATGGTTTCCAGCACCACTTCCGATGAACGGCGGATGAGCGCGTCATAGGTACGCCGCGAAATTTCCTCCGGCGTATCGCACAGCGGGCGGCCCGCGCCGTCCTTGCGCCTCGCATAGAGAATGGCGCCATAGCGCGCCGCTTCGCCGTTCCAATTGTTCTGCAGATGGAGAACATGGCAGGCATCGGACGGCGTGAACCCCGAGAGATGGACGAGTCCCCGCGCGACCAGCCGGTTGATCGTCGCGGTCTGGGAAACGGAGTTCAGGAGCCGGTCGAGCGGCTGCGGTTCCCGCGTAATCCGCTGGTAGAGCTCGGCTTCCCCCTTGCTCAATCCGGATGCCATTTGCTCGGGAACGCCGGTCAATAGAGCGAACCGGCCATCCAGGCGTCCGGGATTGGCCGTCTTCACCTGCCGCGCCAGATGATCGATGACGATGGCACCGTGATTGGCCGCAAGCAGAGACAGCGGCACCAGCCGCCTTGGTCCAAGCATGATGCGCGGCGCCATGGCATTGTCGTCCAGCGACACCTCTGAATCGCCACCCAGCCCGAATGTGCGCATGGCCACCGCCTCGACCATGGTGCGGAAACCGCCAACGGTGGCGCCATTGGGATCGAGCCGTGGACGGCCATTGTCGAGAACGGCAACGTCCGTGGTCGTCCCGCCAATATCGGACACGATGGCGTTGTCGAGGCCCGTCATGTGGCGCGCGCCGACAAGGCTGGCAGCCGGTCCCGACAGGATCGTTTCGATCGGGCGATGCCGTGCAAAAGCCGCCGAGACCAGTGCGCCATCGCCGCGCACCACCATGAGCGGCGCATGAATGCCGCGCCGGTCGAGGAAACCTTCCGTTGCCGCGACGAGGCGGTCAATCATGGCGATGAGCCGCGCATTGAGGACCGTTGTCAGGGCCCGGCGCGGACCGTTCAGCTTGGCCGAAAGTTCGTGACTGCAGGTAACAGGCAGACCCGTCTGAGCGCGCACAAGATCACGAACGGCAATTTCATGCTCGGGGTTGCGCACGGCAAAATAGGCGCAGACTGCAAAACCCGTCACCTCCTCCTTGAGGCGCGGCAAGGCCTCCTGCAGCGCCGAGACATCGAAAGGTTGCGGGCGGCCATAGACATCATGGCCGCCGGGCAGGAAGACGACGGGATCGGAGCCAAGGGCAGACCCGAGGTCCGCCTTCTCCAGGTCGGCCGGCGAGAACCCGACCATGACAAGCGCGATCCGTCCGCCCTGCCCTTCGACAAGGGCATTGGTGGCCAGTGTCGTCGACATGGACACAAGGCGGATATGGCCGGGATCAACCGAAGCCTCTTCGACAATGCGCTCGACCGCGCCGGAGATGCCGACACTCAGATCGTGGCGTGTTGTCAGAGCCTTGGCCTTGGCGATAACGCCGCGCGCCTCCGACCAGAGAACCGCATCCGTATAGGTGCCGCCCGTATCAATACCGAGGAAAATTGCGTTCTCTACCTGTGAATCAGCCATGATGCCCTGCGCCGTTTGTGGCAGGGTTATCCCATGACGGCACCAACGACTAGCGTCATTCCGACCATTTGCCGCCGCAACAGCACAACACTGCCGGAACCATTCAACTCCTGCTACGTTGACGCGTGGGAAAAGGGGGCTTCTATGGCATCACAATCTGGCAGTCATGCGGGATCGAAGAAGGTTATCTATGCCGCCATCCTCGGCAATCTTCTGATCGCGGCAACCAAGTTCATTGCCGCCTTCTTCACCGGTAGTTCCGCCATGCTGTCGGAAGGCGTTCATTCGCTGGTGGATACGGGAAATGGCGGCCTGCTTCTCTACGGCCTGCGGCGGGCCGCCAAGCCAGCCGACAAGGCGCATCCGCTCGGCCATGGACGCGAGCTTTACTTCTGGAGTTTCATCGTTGCGCTGCTGGTGTTTGCCGTGGGTGCCGGTGTCTCGTTCTATGAAGGCCTCATCCACATTCTTGAGCCGGAGCCCGTCGCCAATCCCACTGTCAATTATGTCGTGCTTGGCTTTGCGCTGCTGTTCGAGGGCATCTCATGGACAGTCGCGCTGAAAGAATTCCGAACCATGAAAGGCAAACTCGGTTACCTCGAAGCCGTGCAACAGAGCAAGGACCCGAGCGTCTTTACGGTCCTGTTTGAGGATACGGCTGCGCTGCTGGGACTCATCGTAGCGTTTGCCGGCATTTCAGCGGCGCAATTCTTCGACATGCCCGAATTCGACGGGGTTGCCTCCATCGGCATTGCCATCATCCTCGGTGCAACCGCAATTTTCCTCGCCCGGGAAAGCAAGGGCCTGCTGATCGGCGAGTCGGCGCTGCCGGAAGCGGAACAGCAGATTCTTGATATTGCGGGCAAAGATCCGGCCATTCAGCAGGCAAACGGCGTGCTGACCGTCCATATGGGACCCAAGCAGATCGTTGCCGGGCTCAGCATTGAATTTGAGGATCGTCTTACCGCACCCGAGATCGAAGCCTGCGTCGAGCGTATCGAAACAGCAATCCGTCAGGCCAACCCGGACATCGTGTCCGTCTTCGTCAAACCGCAGACTGCAAGTACCTGGAAGACGCGGCGGCAAAAAATCGTTGAGGGCTAATCTTCATCCACCACGCGCAGGCGCAACTGGCCCGTTGCCGATGCTGCCGACCTGTTGGCATCCGGCCCCTTCGCGGGTTCGCCGGCCGCCGGATCGACAAACTCCAGCGCCTCGATCTTCTGGCCGCGCTTCGTCACCTTGCTGGACGAGACGAGAATATCGTCAATATCCTTGCTCGCCTGACCGAAATGCGTCTGCAGTCGCCGGACCCGGTCGTCCAGGCGCCCGACATCTTCCATCAGGCGGATCACCTCACCCTGGATGAGATGTGCCTGCTCGCGCATGCGCACATCCTTGAGCACCGCCTGAATGACCTGAATGGACAGCATCAGCAGCGACGGCGATACGATGACGATGCGCGAACGATGGGCTTTCTGCACAACGCCTTCGAAATTCTCGTGGATTTCGGCAAAGATGGATTCCGACGGCACAAAGAGAAATGCCGTATCCTGGGTTTCGCCATTGATCAGGTATTTCTCTGAAACATCGCGAATATGGATTTCGATATCCCGGCGAAACTGGGCAAGCGCCAGTTTCTTCGTATCCGGTGTCTCGGACTCGCGGATGGCGTTCCATGCTTCCAGCGGAAATTTGGCGTCGATGACCAGATTGGGGGCGCCATTCGGCATGCGGACGATACAATCCGGCCGGCTTCCATTGGAAAGCGTAGCCTGGAACTCATAGGCCCCTTGCGGCAAGCCATCGGCAATGATGGTTTCCATGCGCGCCTGACCGAAAGCGCCGCGCGTCTGCTTGTTGGCGAGAATCGCCTGCAGCTGGACAACCTGTCCGGCCAGCGACTGGATATTGTTCTGCGCGGTATCGATGACCGCCAGCCGCTCCTGCAATTTGGCCAGATTTTCATGGGTCGACTGCGTCTGTTCCGTCATGGTCTGGCCGATGCGGCTGGTCATGCCGTCAAGGCGTTCGCGGATCGACTGGTTGAGCTCCGCCTGGCGCGAACCGAAAAGTTCCGCCATGGTCTGCATGCGGCCCTGCATCTCTGACTGGCTCTTCAGGATCTCGGCCATCCGCACTTCCGCATCACGCGCACGGTCTTCCGCCTGGAATTCCGCGATCAGCCGTACCCGTGCCGAACGCCACAGCGCGATCCCGCACAGGACAATGGCAAGTGCAACGATGACAGCCGCCATTACCAGTGCAGTACCGACCGATATCGACGTGGCACCGAGCTGAAACAGTGGCTGGTCGAGTGAATGTGATGTTTCCATGGGAAGCAGACTAACCGATTCGGATGGCAAATGTGAGATCAAAACGAGAACATTTTCACAAATGCCATTTATGCCGGGATTGACGGTTGAAAGCCGAGATATTAGGTGATGCTCATGTCTATCAAACCGCTTGTCATTCTTCCCGATCCGCTGTTGCGCCAGGTTTCCAAACCCGTGGAGCGCTTTGATGCCGATTTGCGCAAATTCTCCAACGACATGCTCGACACCATGTATGACGCGCCGGGGATCGGCCTTGCCGCCATTCAGGTGGCGGAACCGCTGCGCATGCTGGTGATCGACCTTGCCAAGGAAGACGAACCGAAGGCACCCCAGGTTTTCATCAACCCTGAGATTTTGTCGTCGAGCACCGAACGCAACGTCTATGAAGAAGGCTGCCTGTCCATTCCGGATTATTATGCGGAAGTGGAACGTCCGGCAAAAGTGCGCGTTGCCTATTTCGATATCGAAGGCAAGAAGCACGAGATCGAGGCGGACGGTTTGCTGGCAACCTGCCTTCAGCACGAGATCGACCACCTCAACGGCGTTCTGTTCATCGATTACATCTCGCGCCTCAAGCGTGAAATGGTGGTGAAAAAGTTCAAGAAGCTTGCCAAGGATCGCGTTCCGAGCCGGCTGGCGGTGTAAGCCATGAGCCTGCGTATCGTCTTCATGGGAACCCCGGAATTCTCCGTGCCGGTTCTCAACGCGCTCATTGGCCAGGGCCATGAGATCGTCGCCGTCTACAGTCAGCCGCCGCGTCCGGCAGGCCGGCGCGGACTGGAACTGACCCCCTCGCCCGTTCATCGCAATGCCGAAGAATTCGGCATTGAAGTGCGCACGCCCAAAAGCCTTCGCAGCCCCGAGGAACAGCAGGCGTTCCGCGATCTCAATGCGGACGTTGCCATCGTGGTGGCCTATGGCCTGATCTTGCCTACCGCCATTCTCGAAGGCACGCGCCTTGGCTGCTACAACGGCCATGCCTCGCTTCTTCCGCGCTGGCGCGGCGCCGCACCGATCCAGCGGGCCATCATGGCGGGCGACAGCGAAACCGGCATGATGATCATGAAAATGGATGAGGGGCTGGATACCGGCCCGGTCGCCATGGCCGAAAAGGTCAAGATCACACCCGACACGACCGCGGGCGAGCTGCACGACCAGCTCAGCATGATCGGCGCCGACCTGATGGTGCGCGCCATGGCCGCGCTGGAACGGGACAGCCTCACCCTGACACCGCAATCGGAAGACGGTGTCACCTACGCGTCGAAGATCACCAAGGTTGAAACCCGCATCGACTGGACCCTGCCGGCCATTGACATCCACAATCGTATTCGCGGTCTGGCACCGTTTCCGGGCGCCTGGTGCGAGATGGAGATCGGTGACGGCCTCGAACGCGTCAAGTTGCTGCGCTCGCTGCTTGCAACCGGTGCCGGCGTGCCGGGCACGGTGCTTGATGACGATCTGCGCATTGCCTGCGGAGAAGGTGCAGTGCGTTTGCGCGCGCTGCAGCGGGCGGGCGGCAAGGCGATGGACGGGCAGGAATTCCAGCGCGGCGCCAAGATTGCGCAAGGGGCAAAGCTGCCATGAGCAGCATCACCATTCGTCGCGTACAGCCCGCGGACCGCGCGTTGATCTCCGCTATCGTCGAAGACGCTTTTGCGGGACCGGATGAGGCAAGGCTGGTCGAGCAACTCAGTAGCAACGGCGATATCGTGCTCGAACTGGTTGCGGAGTTCGGTGGTGCCCTGGCGGGCCACATCCTTTTTTCAAGGCTGCGCGTTGAGAATGGAACCAGCTTTGACGCGGTTGCACTGGCGCCGCTCAGTGTCGTCTCAGGTCACCAGGGCAAAGGCGTCGGATCGGCACTGATCAGGGCCGCGCATCAGGAATTGGTGCTCATGGGCGAAACCCTTTCCATTGTCCTCGGCGATCCCGCCTATTACGGCCGCTTCGGCTATACGAATGCACGGGCATCGGGTTTTGCCAGCCAATATCAGGGCGAGTATCTCCAGGCGCTGGCTTTCGCTGATGCACCTCTGTCGGGAACGCTGGTCTATTCCAGAGCGTTCGAGGGCCGTTGATGCCGCGCTACAAGCTCACCATCGAATATGACGGCACCCCCTATGCGGGTTGGCAGCGACAGGAAAACGGCCATACCGTTCAGGCAGCCATCGAGCAGGCCATCTTCAAGTTCTGCGGCGAAACCATCTCCCTTGGCGCAGCGGGCCGCACCGATTCCGGCGTGCATGCGATTGCCCAGATTGCCCATGTGGATCTGACCAAGGACTGGAGCAGCGCCAAGGTGCGCGAGGCGCTCAACGCCCATCTGGTCGTGGCCGGAGAAACGGTCGGGATCATCAATGTCGAGCGGATGACCGAGAATTTCGATGCGCGTTTCTCCGCGACGGGCAGGCATTATCTTTACCGTATCATCAATCGCCGTCCGCCAGCACCGCTGGAAGCATTCCGCGCGTGGTGGGTGAAGAAGCCGCTCGATGCGGTGGCAATGCACGAGGCGGCACAACGGCTGGTCGGAACCCATGATTTCACGACCTTTCGCGCCACCCAGTGCCAGGCAAAAAGCCCGGTCAAATCGCTCGATCACCTCAGTGTGCTTCGCAACGGGGAAATCATCGAAATCAGGGCATCCGCGCGCTCGTTCCTGCACAACCAGATCCGCTCATTTGCGGGAACGTTGAACGAAGTGGGTTGCGGGCGCTGGACAGCCGATGATGTGAGCGATGCCCTTGCGGCCCGGGACCGCAAGGCCTGCGGCCCTGTCGCGCCGCCTTACGGGCTCTACCTCGTCGGCGTGGATTATCCGAGTGTGACCGGCTCCGGCATGGCAATGCCCAGCACACTCTGAAGAACAACCACCAGAACAATATATCCCGTGACCAGAATGGCGAAGAACGCAGTCGTATAGGCATAGGTTTTCTTCAATGCCACATGCGTCAATCGATAGGTCAAAACAAGCGCAACGGCGTTGAGGACGAGGTCGACACCCAGCGAGAGCTGCGGCCGGGTCGGCATGAAAATATGAACCAGTGTGGCGGGCACAACCAGCCAGTTCACCAATGCGGAACCCCAATTGCTGGTGATCACATAGACACTGAAACGGTTGCGCAGGCCAATTCGCGGTGCAACAAAAAGCAGCACCACCAATGGCAGGACCCACGCGGTCAAATCGACAAAGGCGATCCGGCCGATCAGGGACAACCGGGTTCCGGTTTCTGGCCGGAAGGCCACCGCATCATTGGCAAAAACAATCCAGCTCAAAATCAGGGGTGGCAGCGACACCGTGATGGCCTGGAATGATTGCCAGAAACCGTCTTCGGAAAGGTCGAACAATTCCAGACCGTCGGCATGGCCGTTCATGATCCGCCACGAGCCCCAGAAATAACGCTGGATGTCTTCAAAATTCAGCATGGTCGCTCAGGCAAAAAAGTCGGCAATGAACCGCTCGTAAATTTGTGTCAGCGTTTCCAGGTCTGCGACCGCCACGCGCTCATCCACCATGTGCATGGTCTGCCCCACGAGCCCGAATTCGACCACCGGGCAATAATCCTTGATAAAGCGCGCATCGGAGGTGCCGCCCGAGGTGGACAGCTGCGGCCGCTTGCCGGTCACGGCCTCGACCGAAGCCGTCAGCGTGCCGATAAGTTTTTCATCATGGGTGAGAAAGACGTGGCTTGGCCGGTCGCGCCAGACAAGCTCGTAATTGACCGGCGTTTTCCGGCCCGGCCGCAGCTTGCGGCGTCCGGATGCCTTGTCGAGACGGTTGTGGATTTCCGCCATCAGCGTCTCATCGGTCCATGTGTCGTTGAAACGGATATTGAACGTTGCGGTTGCCTTGGCCGGGATGACGTTCACCGCCGGATTTCCGACATCGATCGTCGTGACTTCCAGGTTGGTCGCCTGAAAGTTCTTCGTCCCCTTGTCGAAAGCGGGATAAAGCAGGCTGTCCACCAGCGTCACCAGCCCGCGAACCGGGCTGTCTGCCAGATGCGGATAGGCCGCGTGCCCCTGGACGCCATGGACGGTGATTGTTCCCGAAAGCGAACCGCGCCGGCCGATCTTGATCATGTCGCCAAGCTTGTCGGGATTGGTCGGCTCGCCGACGATGGCCGCATCCCAGGTTTCGCCCCTCGCCTTGGCCCATTCTAGCAACTTGCCGGTACCGTTGATCGACGGGCCTTCCTCATCGCCGGTGATCAGGAAGGAAATCGAGCCCTTCAACGCACCGTTCTTCGCGATATGGCGGGCAACGGCGGCGGCAAAGCAGGCGATGCCGCCCTTCATGTCCACCGCACCGCGACCGTACATCTCGCCCTTGTGGATCGCCGCCGAAAAAGGCGGGTAGGTCCAGGCCGCCGCGTCACCGACGGGTACAACGTCGGTATGACCGGCAAACATCAGATGCGGCCCGTTGCCCGAACGTCTGGCGTAGAGGTTTTCCACGTCCGGCGTCCCGTCTTCGCTGAAGGTGGGGCGCTCGACGGAAAAGCCCAGCGGCGCCAGCAGGGCTTCGAGCGTGGTGAGAGCACCGCCCTCCGCTGGCGTAACCGACGGACAAGCAATGAGTTGGGCGAGGTTTTTTACGGGATCTGTCGAGGATGTCATGTGCAAAGCGATAATCCAAAAGCAGCATCCTGTCACGCACTGGATCACAATGCGTGCATCTGTTTTAATGGCTGACGATTGCGTCAAACAGGGGCCCGCCAATGCTTGAAAACGCCAGCCGCATTGTTGTCGCAGGTGCCGGTTCCATTGGCTGCTATGTCGGCGGGCAGCTTGCCGCCGCTGGAAAGGCAGTCACGTTCCTGGCGCGGCCCCGCGTGGCGGACGAAATCCGGCGCGCCGGCCTGAAGGTGGTCAATCTCGACGGCACGGAGCGGTTGCTATCCCCGGACCGGCTTTCCCTCACGCAGGACCCTGCCACTGCCTTCGACAAGGCGCGGATCATTCTCGTTGCGGTCAAGAGCGGCGCGACGCAAGAGATGGCGGGGCTGATTGCCAGATACGCTCCTGCAGACAGCATTGTCGTCAGCCTGCAGAACGGCGTTGGCAACGCCGACGTTCTGCAAAAGAACCTCCCGGAGAGCATGACGGTGATTGCCGGGATGGTGCCTTTCAACGTTGTCCAATCGGATGCGGGCGCACTCCCGCTGAGCGTACGCCGCACCACGCAGGGCACGATCCTTGTCGAGAACAAGGTCGAAGGCCTGGCCGAAGCCCTGTCGACGCCGGACCTTCCGGTCAGCCACCACGACAATATGCAAGGCATTCTCTGGGGCAAGCTGATGATGAACCTGAACAACGCACTCAACGCCCTATCAAACCTGCCGCTTGCCGCACAGCTTGCAGACCGCGACTGGCGCGTCTTGCTTGCCGATCAGATGGGCGAAGGCCTCAAGGTCATGCGCGCACATGGCATTGTTGCAGCCCCGGTCCAGGGCGTATCACCCGCAATACTCCCATGGATTCTGCGATTGCCCGATTTTCTCTTCCGCCGCATCGCCCGCAGGATGCTGGCCATCGACCCGCGTGCCCGCTCATCCATGTGGGAGGATTTTTCCCGCGGCAGGACCACCGAAATCGATTACCTCCAGGGTGTCATCGTGGAACTGGCTCGGAAAAAGAATGTCCCCACGCCCCTGGCGCAAAAGGTCATTGCCTGCGTCAAACAGGCTGAGGGGCAGCCGGTCCGCTGCCATGCGGTGGCCGAGATCCGCCAGAAATTCGTCGCGTAAACGATTCAGTCGATCGGCTTTCCCGTCTTGTCCTTCATGGTCAGAAGCGTCAGCGCGCTCACCAGCGCCGCCGCCATCACATAAAAACTCGGAGCCAGTTTCGTACCTGTCGCCTCGATCAGGAGCGTGACGATGACAGCGGCAAAACCGCCGAAAATCGTCACGGCGAAATTATAGGCCAGTGACAGCCCGGTGGAGCGCAGCCCGGCGGGAAACTGCTCGGCCAGCAGCGCCGGTGCCGGACCGGTGAATGCGGCGAGAAGCAGCCCGAGAATGCCCTGGACAATGGCCAGGGTCATCAGATCGGGCTTGGCATTGACCCAGGCAAACAGCGGATAGATCAAAACACCGATGGCAATGGCGGCGGCCAGCAACAGCCGCTTGCGCCCCACCCGGTCCGATATGGCCCCCGCAATGGGACAACCCAGCATCAGCACCAGCCCGCCAATGGTCGTGGCAACGAATGCATCGGCGAGCGGAATGTTGAGCTGCTTGACCGCATAGGTCGTCATGTAGAACAGCAGCACATAGGTGCATACCGTCCAGAGAATGGTGACGCCAAAGCCGGATGCGATATCGCGCGGATGATCCCTGAGGGCGTCACGCAGCGGCGACTCGCTCTTCTGCGTGTGGCTGTCGGTAAAGACCGGCGTCTCGTCGACGCGGGCGCGGATGTAGAATCCGACTGGTCCGATCAGCAAACCCAGAAGGAACGGCACACGCCAGCCCCAGCTGTCGATGGCTGCCGGATCAAGCGCGTGCGTGACGATCGTGCCGCAGATACCACCGAGCACGACGGCAAGCGCCTGACTTGTCTGCTGCCAGCTGGCATAGAACCCGCGTTTTTCCGGCGGCGCATACTCGATGAGAAAAGCTGTCGCGCCGCCAATCTCCCCACCGGCGGAAAAGCCCTGGATCAACCGCGCCAGAACAATAACCAGCGGTCCGACAATGCCTGCTTGCGCATAGGTCGGCGCAAAGCCGAGCAGTGCCGTGCCGAACGCCATCATCAGGATTGTCAGGGTGAGTGCCGCCTTCCGCCCCTTCCGGTCGGCGTAGACACCGAGAACCACAGCCCCGACCGGACGCATGAAAAAGCCGACACCATAGGTGCCGACCGTGAGCAGGATCGAGGTCAGGTCATTGATCGCGGGAAAGAACAAGCGCGCGATGATCGGCGTGAAGAAGCCGTAGACGGTAAAATCAAACCATTCGAGGCCATTGCCGATGGTGGCGGCGGCAATGGCATGGCGCCGCTTGGCGTCATAATCGCGGGTCAGAAGGGAAGCCTGCACAGTCATACTGGTACCTCAGCTGAGATGGAATGGGCTTGGGTACCAGCTTCTGTCGGGAATCTCCGTCTGTCCAGATGTAAATCGCCTATTCAGTCACGCAGCAATTCATTGATCGAGGTCTTGGAGCGGGTCTTCTCGTCGACGCGCTTAACGATGACGGCGCAATAGAGGCTCGGGCCCGGTTCATTGTTCGGGAAAGGCTTGCCCGGCAAGGTGCCCGCGACAACGACCGAATAAGGTGGTACCTCGCCATAGAAAATCTCGCCGGTGGCACGGTCGACGATCTTTGTCGATTTGCCGATGAACACGCCCATGCCGAGGACCGCGCCTTCGCGCACGATGCAGCCTTCGACCACTTCCGAGCGGGCGCCGATGAAGCAATTGTCTTCGATAATGGTCGGGCCTGCCTGCATGGGCTCAAGAACGCCGCCGATGCCGACGCCGCCGGAAAGGTGCACATGCTTGCCGATCTGCGCGCAGGAGCCCACCGTGGCCCATGTATCCACCATCGTCCCCTCGCCGACATAGGCGCCGAGATTGACGAAGGAAGGCATCAGGATGGCACCGGGAGCAATATAGGCTGAACGGCGGACAATCGCGCTCGGCACCGTGCGGAAGCCCGCCTTGCTGAACTCGGTCGCACCCCAGCCATCAAACTTGGAGGGAACCTTGTCCCACCACGGTGCACCGCCAGGTCCACCATCGATGATGCCCATGTGATTGAGACGGAAGGAAAGGAGCACTGCCTTTTTGAGCCACTGATTGACGGTCCATGCACCATCCGCCTGCCGTTCGGCAACACGGGCTTCGCCACTGTCGAGAAGCAGCAATGATGTGTCAACCGCGTCGCGTATTTCGCCGCGCGTTTCGGTGTTCACGGCATCGCGTTCGTCAAAGGCCTTGTTGATGGTCTTTTCAAGACTGGCCAGGTCGGGCTTGGACATTTTCAGGTCACTCCATTGCACGGGCGGTTAAGGCTGATGTAAGGCCTAGTAAGATAAGTCTGTGAGAGGGTCAATCGCAGCGCCACAATGTTGGACGACGAATAGGATTTAATGTCTGTAAGCGTCACTTGCGTCCGCAGAAGGAGAATATAATTGAATACCGATGAAAAAAACGGCTGGACGCCATTTTCCCACTCCACCGAAGCCGTACGGCGGGTAGAGACCGCTCCCGAGACCCCGCAAACACAATCGGACACCTATCGTCTTGCCTTTGCCGATCCGGAGTTCATGACACGCCGCGATCTGCGCGCAGTACGGTTGCAGCTTGAATTGCTCAAACCGGAAATGGCACTGACCCAGCGGGGTATCCGTTCGACAGTCGTGCTTTTCGGCGGCGCGCGTATTCCCGAGCCCGGCGGTGAAGCCTGGGCCGCGAAGAACGAAGTGCAGAAGAAGAACCTTGAAGCCAATTCGCGCTATTATGCCGAGGCGCGCAAGTTCGCCCAGCTGTGCTCGACCTATTCCGCGACCACCTACAACCGCGAGTTTGTCGTTGTTACCGGCGGCGGTCCCGGCGTGATGGAAGCGGGCAATCGCGGCGCCGCCGATATCGGAGCGCCGACCATTGGTCTCAACATCGTCCTGCCGCACGAACAGGCGCCGAACGAATATGTGACGCCCGAGCTCTGCTTCAACTTTCACTATTTTGCCATCCGGAAAATGCACTTCCTGATGCGGGCAAAAGCGCTTGCGATTTTCCCCGGCGGCTTCGGCACCATGGACGAGACATTCGAGACGCTGACACTCATCCAGACAGGGCGCATGGAGCGCATCCCGGTCCTCCTCTTCGGCCGGTCATTCTGGGAAAAGGCGATCAATTTTGAATTCCTGGCCGAACAGGGTGTCATTTCGCCGTCGGACAGGGAATTGATCACCTTTGTCGATGACGCCGAAGAAGCGTGGGACGTGATCAAGACCTTCTACGAGCTGCCCTGACCCTCTGCCTCATCGCGGCTGCGGGAGCCGGGCCAGGACCTGATACCCCGCAGCGTCGATGACCGCTTCGACCGATGTAAATCGCTTCAGGCGGGCATGCCTGCGCGGACCTGCCCCGGCTGGATCGCATTGAGGAACGACGCGAGATCGTCGGTCACGTAATCGACATGATCGGTATAGTCCGGATCGCGTTCCCATATCTCGGAGAACGTCGGCTCGAAATTGTGCGGCACGATCAGGACTGTCTTCATGCCGAGCGCCTTCGGCTCGACCAGATTGCGCGCGAGGTCCTCGAACATGGCGCTGCTCTTGGCATCAATCCCGTGCAGATCAAGAAAACGGTCATAGGCCTGCCGCGCCGGCTTGGGCATCAGTTCGGCCGCGACAATATCGAAAATATCGTCGAACTGGTCGAGCACACCGAGTTGCCGTGCCGCCCGCTCCGCGTGGCCACGGTCACCGTTGGTGAAAATGAACTTGCGCCCCGGCAGATGTTTGATCGCCATGGCCAGTGCCGGATTGGGAACCAGCCATGAATAATCGATATCATGGACCTTCTGCAGAAAGTCGTCCGGATCGATGTTGTAGCGATCCATCAGCCCTTTGAGGGTCGTCCCGTAATCCTTGTAGAACTGCTTCTGCATCTGGCGGGCATCCGCGTGGGAAAGTTGCAGGAGATCCGCGATATAGCCCGTCATCTTCACGTCGATCTGCGAAAACAGATTGGAATGATGCGGGTAAAGCGTGTTGTCCAGATCGAACACCCAGTCCGTTACATGGGCAAAATTCAGAGGATCGGGATTTTTCGTCATGCATACTCGCCATTGCAGGGACATCGGTAACGGGACAGGCAGTCTGTTGCCATAACGACTCAATAGACGAAAAAAGTCCGAACTACGACCGTTTTTACATTTTCCGCTAACAGCCGCTTCATGAATGCAGCATAGTAATCAGGTAGCAGCATTAGGGGTGAAATGTTCAGAATTCTGTACAAATGTGCGCTTGTCACACTGATCGCGATTGTCTGTTCTTTGCTGATCACCGGGAGCATCATGAGTGCTTTCGACATGCACAACAAAATGGGCTTCGTGATCGCCACGATCTGTCCGTTGACGATTACCCCGCCGATCTCGCTGATGGTGTTCCGGCAGTCCGAGCGACTGCGCGTGACCCTGCTTCAACTCAGTCAGGTTATGCTGCAGCTTGAGGAAACCAATGCCAAGCTTCTGGAGAAAGCCTCGCGCGACAGCATGACGGGCCTGCTCAACCGTGAAGCTTTTTTCACCCATGTGGACAGGGTCCGCCGGCAGATACCCGGATCCCTGCTGATCATTGACGCGGATCATTTCAAGAAAATCAACGACCAGCACGGCCATTACAATGGCGACGGCGCGCTGACCGCCATTGCCCACTGCATATCACGCAGCATCGGCGAGAACGACAGCATCGGCCGCATCGGCGGCGAAGAGTTTGCGGTTTTCCTGGCGACGGAACACGAGGATGAGGTGCGCGCCATTGCCGAAATCATTCGCAAAGATGTGACGTTGATTGAATTCCGGACGCCTGAAAATGAGCGGGTTCCGCTCAGCGTCAGCATTGGCGGGGTGATCGATGTCTCGACAGGGGCGATCGCCGATCATTTCCAGACCGCCGATCGCCGGCTTTACGAGGCCAAGCGCAATGGCCGCAACTGCGTCATCGTGAAACCAGCGATGAAAACCGCGGCCTAGATTGCCGACGGGTCCAGCGGCGGGCTGTCCTTCCACCGGGCAACAAGGGTGGCCATATCGGCGGTTTCGAAGGCATCGCGCAGCGCGGCAAAGCTTGGGAGAACAAAATAGGCGCGCTGGAACTTGTCGATCTCGTAGGCGGTCCGCATGACCGTTTCCAGATCGAATGGAACGTGGTGGGCATCCGGGCTTTCGACCGCAAACTGCAATTCGCTGAACGATGACATAAGGCCGGCGCCAAAAGCCTTGAGCGGGGCGCCCTCTTCCTGCATCAGACCGAATTCAGCCGTATACCAGTAAAGTCGTGCGACCATCTGTTCACCGCCGATTCGAACCGCAGCGGCACCCTTTTCACCGTAGAGTTGCATGAAATCCGCAAACACCGGCTGGCTGAGAATGGGAACATGGCCGAAGAAGTCATGGAACATGTCCGGTTCGACGATGTAGTCCAGTTCCTTCTTGCTGCGCAGCCAGTTGGTGACCGGGAAGCGGCGGTTGGCAAGATGATCGAAGAACGGCTCGTTCGGGATAAGACCGGGGACCGCCACGATCTCCCAGCCCGTCAATTTGCGCAGCCGTTCGCTTACTTCATGAAAGTCGGGGATACGGTCGAGCAGGCCCAGCGCATCGACGCCGTCGAGGTAACTGTGATGGGCAAGCCGCGACGTGAGCTTTGTCTGACGGTCACAGAGGGTGCGCCACACCTCCTGATCTTCCGCCGAGTAGTCATATTGCTGTTCGACGGTAAAATCCGGCTGGCAGGCATGATAGTCGCCGCGCAACCCTTGTGCTGCACATTCACGGGCATAGGCCTCAACACTGATGGTCATGAATTCCTCCTCGATTCCCATTCTGACATCCAGAATACTCCGAGAAATCGAGTGAATTTGACCTTATTGCCTCAATGAACCACTATCTGGAGAGGAAAATATAATATCCTGGAGAAAAACAAGTGACATCCCCTCGATTTGACGAATTTGAAATCAAGATGCTGCAGGTCCTGCGCGACAATGGCCGGGTGCCCATCACCGATCTGGCGCAGGCCATCGGGCTTTCGGCCACGCCCTGCGGTCGACGTTTTGACGCCCTGCAGGAAACCGGCGTCGTCAAAGGCTTTGCCGCCGTGATCGACCGCCGGTCTATCGGGCTCATGGTCGAAGTCTTCGTTCAGGTGCGGCTGACATCGCACAGCGATGAATCGCCGGAACGGTTCATCACGGAAATACAGCGCATGGACGAAGTATCATCCTGCTGGACGATGACCGGCGAGCACGATTTCCTGCTGCACGTGATGGTGCCCACCGTCGATGATCTCAACGATTTCGTCATGCATCGGCTGATGCGCCTCAAGGGTGTGCGTGACGTGCACACCCAACTCGTGCTGCAGAACATCAAGGGGCCGGGCAAA
The DNA here is from genome assembly GCF_902479695.1 of uncultured Phyllobacterium sp. NCBI lineage: Bacteria > Pseudomonadati > Pseudomonadota > Alphaproteobacteria > Hyphomicrobiales > Phyllobacteriaceae > Phyllobacterium > uncultured Phyllobacterium sp. The sequence continues at coordinate 207,469 of NZ_CABSQF010000003.1, forward strand.
ATTCCGCTCGACCATCTGAAACGATGATCAGGGAACGATCAGCGTTCCCGCACCACGTTCCGTGAAGAGTTCGAGCAGAACCGAATGCGGGGTCTTGCCATTGAGGATGACGACCCCTTCGACACCGCGATTGATCGCATCGATGCAGGTTTCGACCTTGGGGATCATGCCGCCTGAAATCGTGCCGTCCTTGATCAGCGCGCGGGCCTGACCGACGGACAGTTCCTTGATGAGCTTCTTGTCCTTGTCGAGAACGCCGGGGACATCCGTCAGGAACAACAGGCGCGAAGCGGCCAATGCACCGGCAATGGCGCCCGCGAAGGTGTCGGCATTGATGTTGTAGGTATGGCCGTCGCGGCCTGGCGCAACCGGAGCGATGACCGGGATCATCTCCGAGCGGGCAAGCAGGTCCAGCAGGGTGCGGTCCACTTCGACCGGTTCACCAACAAAGCCAAGGTCAACAATCTTCTCGATATTGGAATCAGGATCGACAATCGTCTTCTTGGCCTTTTCAGCGAAGACCATGTTGCCATCCTTGCCGCACAGGCCAATGGCCCATTCGCCTTCCGCATTGATCAGCGCAACGATTTCCTTGTTGATCGAACCGGCAAGAACCATCTCGACGATTTCGAGCGTCTTCGCATCGGTAACGCGCAGGCCGCCTTCGAATTTCGATTCGATGCCCATGCGCGCAAGCATCGATGCAATCTGCGGGCCGCCGCCATGCACAACGATCGGATTGATACCGGATTGCTTCAACAGGGCGATATCGCGGGCAAAGGCCTTGCCAAGCTCCACGTTGCCCATGGCATGGCCGCCATATTTCACAACAACGGTCTTGTTTTCGTATCGCTGCATATAGGGAAGAGCCGCGGATAGAAGGCTTGCCTGAATTTCTGCGGTGTGCTCAGTCTCGGACATGGGGGAAGCAAGCTCCAGCTTGAAAAGGACGGGGTCTCATAACCCTAAAGACGGTCATGGGCAAACATGATTTAGGGTGGGCGGGAACGTTTTTGCATGCGGCCCATTGACAGGACAACATATCCGCAGATTTAACTTAGGGGCAGGACTCTGGATAGTCAAAGAGTTGGAAACGCCGGTCGCATGACACCCGAAGGCATATCAGAGCTGATTTCACGGGTCGCTTTGCGGGATCGCTCGGCGTTCGATAAGCTTTATACCTCCACGAGCGCGAAACTATTCGGCGTATGCCTGCGTATCTTGGGCAATCGCTCGGAAGCAGAGGATGCACTGCAGGATATTTTCGTCAAGATCTGGAACAAGGCTGACCGGTTTGCCGTCGCGGATACAAGCCCCATCTCGTGGCTGGTGGCTATTGCGCGCAATCATTCGATTGACGTACTGCGTGCCCGCAAGCCAGCAACAGCCGAACTGGAAAAGGCGGTCGGTCTCGCGGAACCGTCCCTCAATCCCGAACAGTCTGCCATTGCATCCGGTGAAACAAAGCGCATCAACGAGTGTCTCGATCAGCTGGATTCTGACCGGGCCGCGGCCGTGCGGGGCGCCTATCTGAACGGCGAGAGCTATGATCTCCTGGCGATCCGCCACCGGGTGCCATTGAATACAATGAGAACCTGGCTGCGGCGCAGCCTGATGAAACTGAAGGAATGTCTGGAACGATGAGCACGATACCACCCGATGACACAATGCCGGAAGGCGACGATTTCGTCGCAGCCGAGTATGTGCTGGGCGTGCTGCCGGATCAGGAGCGGCAGGATGCCGCCCGCCGCATCGAAACCGATGCTTCCTTTGCGCGCCTCGTATCCGACTGGCAGAACCGGTTCGACCCATTGAACGTGCAATTTCAGCCGGTGACGGCGCCCAGCCATCTGAAGAGCCAGATCGACCAGCGCCTGTTTGGCATCGACTCGGGCCGCGTGGCGGCCGGCGCCTCCTTCTGGAACAGCCTGGCATTCTGGCGAACGGTTGCCGTTGCAGCGCTTGCACTGGTCCTGTTCAACTTCGGCAGAGAGTACGTTCTGCGCCAGACCGGACCAGCTCCTGCGCAGCTTGTTGCCTCCATGGCAAGCGACAGCGGTCCAATGCGAAGCCTTGCCGTTTTTGACGGCAAGTCGAGAAAGCTCAGGATTACGCTGGTTTCAGGTGATATTCCGCAGAACAAGTCGCTGGAACTCTGGCTGATTGCGGGAAAGGACGCTCCGGTGTCGCTGGGCGTTCTCAAATCGCCCAAGGTGACGGAGTTCGACGTACCCGCGCCAACTGCCGCAAAGCTGCGGGATGGAACAACCCTGGCCATTTCGGTTGAACCGGCAGGCGGCTCTCCAAGCGGAGCGCCCACCGGCGCTGTTGTCGCAGCGGGCGCTGTGAGCAGCATCTGAAATCAAGGAAGCTGGTAAGGCTCTATTCTTCGAGGAGAAGCGCGATTGCAGCGCGCAGCTCATCCAGTCCGCCGCCCTTTTCCGACGATGTGGCAAGGATCGTTGGATAGGCAGCGGCGCGCTTTTTGATGGCCTGCGCCGTTTCTTCCATGAGGCGCGGCACACCGGCAGGCTTGATCTTGTCGATCTTGGTCAGAACGATCTGGTAGGACACCGCCGCACGATCCAGGAGATCGAGCACTTCCGCATCGTTCTTCTTCACACCGTGACGGGCATCGATAAGCAGATAGACGCGCTTCAGCGTGGTACGGCCGCGCAGGTAATCGAAGACAAGCCGCGTCCATGCATCGACCTGTTCCTTCGGTGCTTCCGCAAAACCGTAACCCGGCATGTCGACCACGGCGAGCGGCGGCAGATCGCCATTTTCACCGGAATGGCCATCCGGGACGAAATAGTTGAGTTCCTGCGTCCGCCCCGGCGTGTTGGAGGTGCGCGCCAGACCTTTCTGGCCGATGATCGCATTGATGAGCGACGACTTGCCCACATTGGAGCGCCCGGCGAAGGCGATCTCGATGGGCCCTTCGGGCGGCAAGAATTTCATGGACGGAACGCCGCGAATGAAAACCCAGCCCTGCGCAAAGAGCATCCGGCCCTTCTCGATCAGCCGGTTCGTATTGTCGTTGGTTTCGCTCACGTTGTTTTCCGTCCGTTCAAGGGGTGGCCGCAGCCACCTGCATTCAATGTTATCGCCGCCTTGTCAACTGAACGGCGCCGTTCACCGGCAAATGAAAAGCCCCCGGTATGACGCGGGGGCTTTCGGCATTCGAGTGAAACCCGCCTATTCCGCGGGTTTGGGTTTCTTCTTGAAGAGCCCCGTGAGATTGTCCCACAGTTCGATCTTCGCGCCCTGCCGCTTCATGATGATGCCCTGCTGGGTGATCGACAGGAAGTTGTTCCACGCCCAGTAAATCACCAGACCGGCCGGGAAGCTGGACAGCATGAACGTGAAGATCAGCGGCATCCAGTTGAAGATCATGGCCTGCGTCGGATCGGGAGGCGTCGGGTTCATGCGCATCTGCAGGAACATCGTCACACCCATGATCAGCGGCCAGACGCCGATCATCAGGAACGCCGGAACAGTCCATGGAATGAGACCGAACAGGTTGAACACCGATGTCGGATCCGGCGCGGCCAGATCCTGGATCCAGCCGAAGAACGGCGCGTGGCGCATTTCAATGGTGACGTACAGCACCTTGTAGAGCGCGAAGAAGACCGGAATCTGGATCAGGATGGGCCAGCAACCAGCGATCGGGTTGATCTTCTCGGTCTTGTAGAGCTCCATCATGGCCTGCTGCTGCTTGACCTTGTCATCCGCATATTTCTCGCGGATTTCGGTCATCTTCGGCTGAACCAGCTTCATGCGCGCCATCGACGCATAGGACTTGTTGGCAAGCGGGAAGAACAGCGCCTTGAGCAGGACCGTAACAACGAGAATGGCCACGCCGAAGTTGCCGATGGCCTTGTACAGCCAGTCGATGAGATAGAACATCGGTTCGGTGATGAAGTAGAACCAGCCCCAGTCGATCAGATTCTTGAACAACGGAATATGCAGGTTGTTCATATAGCCATTGATCTTGCCAACTTCCTTGGCGCCGGCAAAAACGAGGTTCTCGATCGTTGTGGATTGACCTGGCTCAATCGTTGTCGGATCGGACAGATAGTCGCTCTGATACTGCGGACGGCCATTGTCGAAGTAGGACATGCGCGCCTTGAAAGGCTTCGTTTGCGATGGAACAAGCGCAGCGGCCCAATATTTATCGGTGATGCCGATCCAGCCGCCAGTGTCCGTTTTCTCCGGAGAAACCTCTTTTTCCTTCTCGATTGCCGCGAATTTGTATTCGACCAGCTTTCCAGCGATCACGCCGATCGGACCTTCATGCAACACATAGGTGCTGGCATGCAGAGGCTTGTAGAACCGCGTGACACGACCGTACGAGGCCAGTGACACCGGCACGGAGGTTCCGTTCGTCACGGCATCCTTGACCGTGAACATATAATTGTCGTCGACGCTGAAGGTGCGCTTGAAAACCAGGCCCTTTTCGTTGGTAAACGTCAGGGTAACCGGGGTCGACGGGCTAAGCTTGCTGTTGCCGTCCACTGTCCACACGGTCGTCGGACCGGGAACCGTGCCCGATGTCTCGTTGCCGGTGAACCCGATTTCGACAAATTGCCCGTCTGCCATTTGCGAAGGGCTTAACAGCTGAATGGTCGGTGAATTGTTGTCGACCGTTTCATGATACTGCTTGAGCTGCAGGTCATCCAGACGCGCGCCGGTCAGGCTGATGGATCCGCTGAGGCTTGGCGTGTCGATCTGCACACGTGACGTCTGCCCGAGCGCGGCGGCACGGGTGATGCTGCCGGCCTGAGCGGCATCCGGTGTCTGGCCGGGAATATTGGCACCGGGTGCGGCGGGTGTGGATGCCGGCAGATTGTTTGCTGGCGTACCGGCTGGCGTCGCGGGCTGCCCGGCGGCCTTGGTCTGCGCCTGGCGCGTGGCTTCAATCTGTGCCTGCTGCCGCTCGGCCTCGATCTTGGGGCCCATATAGAACACCTGCCACAGTCCCAGAATAACGACGGACAAGGCGATGGTGATAAAGAAATTACGATTGGTTTCCATTATCGGGTCCTGTTGGGCCGGTCATGTCTTGGGGAAACGCCGGTTTGGTATTTTTTGGAAACCCGTTTCGAGAGTTCCCGGGATAAGTCCGCAAATGGCGCATCAAGCGCGTCACGGCGAGCAACGATCACATAGTCGGTTCCGGGGGCCATGTCACCTGCAACATTGACGCGTACGGCCTCTTTCAGCCGGCGCTTGATGCGATTGCGGATAACGGCATTTCCGTTCTTTTTTGTGACTGTAAAACCAACACGCGGCGGACCTTTCCGGTCTTCGCGCTCCTTGACTTCGAGCAGAAAAAAGCCGCCGCGGCGTTTTTCTCCGGCCCGAACAGCCAAAAACTCCGCTCTCTTGCGAAGGCGGAGTGGTTTTTGATCATTCATTCCTGCAATGCCAACTTCGGCCAACCGCGCAAACCTGCGCGGAACGCCTTATGCCGACAACCGCTTGCGACCGCGAGCACGACGTGCTGCGATAACCTTGCGGCCGCCTGCAGTAGCCATACGGGCGCGAAACCCGTGACGACGTGCGCGGACAAGTTTGGATGGCTGATAAGTACGCTTCATTTGTTTAATACCGCGGTGTGCGGCCCTTCTTGTGGTCTGTTCTTTGACAGGAGCATATCAGGACCGCCATTGGCGCATAACAACACGCCGCCGGGGCGGTCAACCCGGACGTGCGCGGCTTATAGAGGCATGATACCGAGAAGTCAATTGATACCGGACAATTCACGCATAGGCAAAAATCGGGAAGTGATTTATTGTACCGGCGCAACGTTTGTCCTACATCGGGCATTGATGGAGCAAATATGGCGGTAACGCAACAGGATCAGCAACCGGCAGGCGCGCGTATGCAGCACGCGGGCCGGCGCTTGCCGATCCTCAAACGCCTTTCGGGCAAGCTGTTGCGCCTCACCATCCTGTTCGGCCTGCTGGCCGAAGTGATGATCTTCGTTCCGACCATGGCCGATATGCGCATGCGCTGGCTTTCGGACCGCCTCAATACCGTTGCGGCAGCGAGTGTCGTGCTGGCGGCAAGCGACGACAAGGATATTCCGCAGAGCGTACAGAACGATGTGCTTCTTGCCACGGGCACCAAGGCGATTGCCCTGCGCGAAATGGGCGCGTCGCGATTGCTGGCGGTGTCGGACATGCCGTCCAAGGTCGACCGGCACATCGACATGACGGTCACTGACCCGTTGACCACGATCCGCGACGCATTCGATACGCTCATCAATGGTGGCAACCGCATCATCCGCGTTTACGGTCCTATCGGCGAGACGGGAAAAGTCATCGAGCTCATCACATCCGATGCGCCCCTGCGCAATGCGATGTTACGTTATGCCCGCAATCTGACGCTGATTTCGATGTTCATTTCGGTCATTACCGCCGGCCTGGTCTTCCTTGCCATCAGCCACCTGCTTATCCGGCCGATCCAGCGCATGAGCGCGAACATGCTGGCCTTTGCCCAGCAGCCGGATGATCCGCAGCGGGTCATCCAGCCGGACAATCGCGAGGACGAGCTTGGCATTGCCCAGCGCGAGCTGGCCGACATGCAGCAGCGCTTGCAGCGCACATTGTCCGAGCAGAAACACCTGGCCGACCTTGGCCTTGCCGTTTCCAAAATCAACCATGACATGCGCAACATTCTTGCGTCTGCCCAGCTCATGTCCGATCACCTCGCCAATGCCAGCGACCCCGCCATTCAGCGCATGGTGCCGAAACTCGTACGGACGATCGACCGAGCCATCAACTACTCCCAGACCGTGCTTGCCTATGGCGGAACACAGGAGCCGCCGCCACAGCGGCGCCGGGTGAAGCTGCACACCATCGTCAGCGACGTGGAAGAAATGCTCAATCTTGATACAAAGTCGGGGATTGAATTCAAAAACCTCGTACCGGAGAGTTTTGAGGTCGACGCAGATCCGGATCAGTTCTTCCGCGTGATTTCGAATCTCTGCCGCAATTCCGTTCAAGCCATGAGCGGCGTTACGGGTGATGACATCTCCATCGTCAAACGGCTGACAATTACGGCAGGACAAATTGGCGCCACATCGATCATCGGCATTGAGGATACCGGCCCGGGACTGCCGCCCAAGGCGCGCGAGAACCTGTTCACCGCATTCAAGGGCTCGGCCCGCTCCGGTGGCACCGGGCTCGGCCTTGCCATTGTCCATGAGCTGGTTCGTGCGCATGGCGGCACCATTGAACTGCGCGGCGGCGAAGGCGCGGGAACAAGTTTTGAAATCCGCATACCGGATCAACCCGTCTCTCTCGCCGAATGGCGCTCGCGCCGGGATTCAATATCGTGATATGACACTCGCAAATGAGTGATTATCTTCCCACCTACTGGCCCCAGATCTTCTTTGTCCTTTCCATCGTCCTCGGCGTTCCCGCCGCGGTCCATGCGGCCATGACAAAGGAGGAGGTGCGTGCGGCCATTGGCTGGGTCGGCGTCATCATCCTCTCCCCGGTGATCGGCGCGGTCATTTATGCGGTCGCCGGCATCAACCGGATCAGGCGCTCCTCCATAAGCTCGCAGCGCGCCTTCCTGCACGAAATCGGTCAGGATCACCTGATGCGTTTCGATGCGGACGAAGGGAATGTCCTTGCGCATTTCGGGCAACGCTTTGCTGCCATGAAAACGCTTGGCGACCGGGTGAGCCGCTGCCGCCTGACAACCGGCAACGACGTCGCCATGCTGCAAAGCGGAGACGATGCCTACCGTTCGATGATCGACCATATCAACGCAGCTCAGCGCAGCATTCTGCTCGAGACCTACATTTTCGACCGGGACAAGATCGGTTTTCGCGTGGCAGATGCGTTGATTGCTGCCGTTCAGCGCGGCATTGAGGTCCGTGTTCTCATCGACGCTGTCGGAGCCCGCTATTCCATACCGAGTATTGTCGGATATCTGAAAAGAGGCGGCGTGCGCTCCGACGTGTTCAACGGCAACATCATCATCGGCTTGCGCCTGCCCTATGCGAACCTGCGGACCCACCGCAAGATTCTGATTGTCGACGGGACAACGGCCTTTACCGGCGGCATGAACATTCGCGCCGGTTTTTCCGAAGAAATTGCCGGCAAGGACCATGCGCGCGATACCCATTTCAGATTGACCGGCCCGATCGTCACCGACCTCTTCCATATCGCGTCGGAAGACTGGCGCTTCACCACGGGTGAACAGCTGGCTGGCGATCCCTGGCTGATCGCTTCGCCGGACACGCCGGCGGGCGATCCCGTCTTTATCCGGGCTGTCCCGGCCGGCCCGGACAAGAGCGTGGAAGCCAATCATCGCATGTTGATGGGGGCGTTTTCCGTGGCACGAAACCATATCCGGATCATGTCGCCCTATTTCCTGCCAGATCGCGAACTGATCAGCGCTCTGGTGACCGCAGCCCGGCGGGGCGTCGAGGTCGATATCGTCGTGCCGGCGGTCAACAATCTGAAACTCGTTGATCGCGCGATGACCGCGCAATTCGACCAGATTCTCAAGAGCCATTGCCGCATCTGGCGGGCCAGCGGCAATTTCAACCATTCCAAACTTCTGGCCATTGACGGACAGTGGGCCTATGTCGGGTCGTCGAATCTTGATCCGCGGTCATTGCGCCTCAACTTCGAAGTTGACCTGGAGATCATAGACGCGGCATTTGCAGAAAAAGTGGAAGGGCTCATCGAGACGGCCATTGAAACCGCAAAGCCGGTCCTGTTGCAGAGCCTGCGCGCCCGTTCATTCTGGGTGCGGCTGCTTGACCGGATTATCTGGCTAGGCTCGCCCTATCTCTGATTTCCGCCGTTTCGGCCAGGGCCCCCTTCAGGTCGACATAGGCCTTGATCGGCAGGTGATCCGATGCCACGCGGGCAAGCGGCGTGTCATGCACCTCGATGCCGGTGACCAGACTGTGCGGATGGCCGAGCACGCGATCCAGCGCCAGAACCGGAAAACGCGAGGGGAAACTGGGCACTGCATTCTTCATCGGATCGAAGACCGGATGCAGGAAATGCAATGACGATCCCCTGCCGACACGCCATTCATTCAGATCGCCGAGCAGAAGCGTCGGGCGTGATGGATCCGCATGAACAGCATCGAGGATCGCCTCGGATTGCTGCATGCGGGAATGCCGCAGCAGGCCAAGATGCGCGGCGATGATGCGCAGAGGACCAGCTTCGAGATCAAGGTCGACCACCAGAGCGCCACGCGGCTCAAGCCCCGGCAGTGTCAGCTGCTGTACCCGCCGCACGACACCTTCACGGAAAAGCAGCAGATTGCCGTGCCAGCCGTGTCCCTTGGGGTAGAGCGATGCCACACGCACGGGCACAAGATTGTTCTCGCGTTCCAGCCGGGCAAGATCGAGCAGGCCGGACCGTTCGCCGAAGCGTTTGTCCGCCTCCTGCACAGCGACGACATCTGCGCCAAGTTCGCCGATGACATGGCCAATGCGGTCAGGATCGAACTTCTTGTCGATGCCGACGCATTTATGGACATTGTAGGACGCAATGACGGTATCGTTCCGCACGACCTTGGTCACGCCAGTCGGGCGCTTGTTGCGGTTCTTGACCGCCGCGAGGATGCTGGCTGAGACACTGGGTCTTGTGTGCCGCATTGGCTTCTTGCTGTCCATGCATAAGAGATATGTCGGGTTCGCGCGAATGGCAAGCAAATGCAGCAATCAGATCAAGCGAGCGCCTTCAAACCCGGTTGCCAACGAAATGCGCCAGCTGGGCACCCACTTCGTAATATCCCTCGCGCAGGGCGCGCAGGCCTTCTTCCCGGGGTTTCGTCACCGGTAAAGGCAGGTCGGCATCGGATATCCTGCCGGCGATGTGTTCAGCCAGGACCCGGCCAAAGACTGTGCCCGGAGCGATACCGCGTCCGTTGTAACCGCTGAAACTGATGATCTTCGGCGCGAGAGTGTGGAATCGCGGCAGGTTGTCGTTGGTCATGCCGATCTGGCCGTACCAGCCCGCCTCAAACGTCACATCCCTGATCTGCGGGAACAGTTTGCGGATCGACCGGGCAGCCCACGCCTTGTGGACGGCCATTCCCGTGCCGCGCAACGCCCCCACGCTGCCGAACACCAGACGGCCGCGCTGATCCATCCGGAACGAACTCAGTATCTCCTTGGTGTCCCAGCCGCCCTGGCGCTCGGGCAAAACCGTGTTGCGCACGTCTTCCGGCAGCGGCGTCGTGGCAAAATTGAAATAGGGCAGATGCAGGAGTTCGGCTCGCAGTTCCGGCCAGGGTGACGTCGTATAGGCGTTGGTTGCCACGACGACCCACTCGGCCGACACGGTTCCTGACGGCGTATTGACGATCCAGCGGTCGCCGGAGCGGGTCGTGGATGTCACCGGGGTTCCCGTATGGACGGCAACGCCAGCGGCAATGGCAGCGGTTGCAAGGCCGCGTACATAGGCCAGCGGCTGGATCGTGCCGGCGCGATTGTCCAGAAGCGAAGCGGCATAGGCGGTCGAGCCGACCTTCTCTGCGGTTTCCTCTGCGCCCAGCAGGCGAACGGCCGCGCCACGTGCCAGCCACTGCTCAGCCCGTTGTTCCAGCTGTTTGACGCCGCTCTTGCCGACGGCGCAGTGCAAGGTACCCTTGCGCTCGAGCTCGCAGGCGATCTTGTGCTTGTCGACAAGGTTGAAAACGGATTGCGGTGCATTGCCGAGCAGTTCCAGCAAACGTTCGCCATGCACCTGCCCCAGAACCTGCGGCAGGTCATTGGGCATCACCCACATGCCGGCATTGACCAGACCGACATTGCGGCCTGATCCGCCATAGCCGATGTCGACGGCATCGAGAACGGCAACGCTTGTGCCTGTTTCAGCCAGATGCAGGGCGGCGGACAATCCGGTAAAACCGGCGCCGATGACGGCGACATCAACGGAAATATTGCCCGCCAGCTTCTGTGTTGCAGGCGCGGGCGGCGCGGTCTTTTCCCAGAGGCCGTGGGAGCGTTCATCATTCAGCATGGGGTCACCGTCAGGTCGGTCCGGCCTTTGCCGGCAATCTTGCACAGACTCATCGTCCATTCTGCTTATAAGCCGCGTTTTCGGCAACGAAAGTGAAATTCGTTGAAGAGGTGATGCGGCGGGCGAATGACCCACTAGGTCTTGACCCTAGGGACGTTTGCTAACCTGATCGGCGATCCATGCAAAAAAGCTCTGGGCCATCGGATTTTCCTTCTTGTGGTCCGGCACGACGAGATAATAGCTGTTCTCTGTCGTCAGCGGCTGATCGAACAACACCTGCAAGCGGCCGGATGCCAATTCGTGCTCGATGAGATAACGCGGCACCAGGGCAAAACCGAGTCCCGCCAGCGCAGCTTCGATCACCATGGAAAAATGCTCGAAGCGATGGCCCTTGTAGGGACTGACAACCTCCGCCTGTACCGATTCAAACCAGTCGGCCCAGGCTTTCGGCCGCGTCGAAAGGTGCAGCAGCGGTGCCGAGCCGGCCAGCTCGGCCGGGGTAACGACGGGATTGGCGGCCAGCAGTTCCGGGCTGCCGACGGGAACAATCATTTCACTGCAAAGATATGTGCACGTGGCATGAGCCCACACCGGCTGACCATAATGGATTGCCAGATCAAAGGGCTCTTCCTCGAAATCAAAGGGTTGCGAGCGCGATGCAACGCTCAAGGCCATATCCGGATAGAGCCGCAGAAAATCCGGCAGGCGCGGCATCAGCCAGCGGCTGCCGAAGGTCGGCAATGTTGCAATGCTCAGAGATGACGCCGATTGCGATGCCGCCATGGCCCGCAGCATGGTTTCCTCGGTCAGCCCAAGCAGGCGGCGCACTTCGGGCAGGAATTTCTGCCCGGCGTCGGACAGAACCACCCTTTGCCGGATGCGCTCGAAAAGAAGAACGCCGATCTGGCTTTCCAGCTCGCTCATCTGGCGGCTGACGGCACTCTGGGTGAGGTTCAGCTCCTTTGCCGCCTGCGTAAAGCTGCCATGGCGCGCCGCACACTCGAAGGTTTGCAGGATATCGATGTCAGGAATCAGACGGCGGCTCAACTTCATTCTTATCTCGCATCAACCTAGTTCAATTCATCGCAATCTTTGGCGATATCATCACTCTATAATCCAGTTTGAGCATGACAGCGATAGTTTATGCTGTTGCAGCAACAAAGCGGAACAGAACACGATGAAATCAGGCACGTTTACGTCATCCGACGTGATCAGGGCGTCCTTTTCGGCCGCCATGTCATCCATGTACCGGACAGAGGTTCCTGCCTATGGCACACTCATGTCCCTGGTTGCCGAGGTGAACAGCAAGACACTGGCAGCTTCACCGGAATTGAAAGACCAGCTCCAGGAAACCGATACGCTCGACCGCATATCGGAAGAGCGCCACGGCGCGATCCGCGTCGGCACGCCGCAAGAGCTGTCCATGCTGCGCCGCGTCTTCGCTGTTATGGGCATGTATCCCGTCGGCTATTACGATTTGAGCGAGGCAGGCGTTCCCGTCCATTCCACGGCTTTCCGTCCGGTCGATGATGCCGCGCTGAAGATCAATCCGTTTCGGGTGTTCACGTCGCTGCTGCGCCTCAACCTGATCGGCGATGCCGGCTTGCGGAAAAAGGCGCGCGCCATTCTGGATGCGCGGCAGATTTTTACGGACAAGGCCATTGCGCTCGTTGAAAAGGCAGAAGCTGAGGGCGGCCTTGGTTCTGACGACGCGGCAATATTCGTGAGCGAGATTCTCGAGACATTTCGCTGGCACGACCGGGCGAGCGTCAGCGGCACGCTTTACCAGCGCCTGCACGATGCCCACCGGCTCATTGCCGATGTCGTCTCGTTCAAGGGACCGCACATCAATCACCTGACGCCGCGCACGCTCGACATCGATGCGGTGCAGGATCTGATGCCGGAACACGGCATTTCTCCCAAGGCCGTTATTGAAGGCCCGCCCACGCGCGCCTGCCCCATCCTCTTGCGCCAGACATCGTTCAAGGCGCTGGAAGAGAATGTATCGTTTCAAAATTCCGACGGCACATGGGAAACAGGATCACACACCGCACGCTTTGGCGAAATCGAACAGCGCGGCATTGCACTGACACCGAAGGGGCGGGCCCTCTATGACAGGCTGCTGAATGACACCCGCAAGATCATTCGTCCGGCGGCTGATGGCTCCAACGCGAAAGCTTATATCGCCGCCCTGTCGGACACGTTCAAAGCGTTTCCCGACAATTGGGCGGACATTCGCCGCGACGGTCTCGGCTATTTCCGCTATTCGGTCGTCGAGAGCTTTGCGGGCCGCGTGACCACGCGCGAGGCTGGGGATATCGAGACTTGGATCGCACGCGGTGCCGTGCGGTTCGACCCTATCGTCTACGAGGATTTTCTCCCCGTCAGCGCAGCGGGTATTTTCCAGTCCAATCTCGGTGACGAAGCCAGCCAGAAATTTGTCGCCAGCCCCAGCCAGCGCGAATTCGAGACCGACCTCGGTACTGCGGTCCTCGACGAATTTGCCCATTATGCCGGGCTTGAACAGGCCTCCATCCAACAATGCCTGCAAATACTGCGCCCTGCGGCACTTGCAAGTTGAACACTCATTTGACCTTATTGCGGCCTCTCCGGCGAAAGTCCGGCGCTCACCGCACGGGCAGACAAAAGATATGTAAAGGGAAGGCAAAATGACGATTGCTCAAGACGTAAAAACACTCCTCGCAAAGCTTGGCGTGGCCGAAGCCGCCTATACCGGTGGAACAATGGCTTCCTACAGCCCGGTCACCGGCGAGAAGATTGCCGATATTGCCATTCATTCGGCGGCCGATACAGCCAAGGCCATTGAACAGGCCGATGCGGCCTTCCGCGAATGGCGCCTTGTTCCGGCACCCAAGCGCGGTGAACTCGTTCGCCTCTTTGGTGAAGAGCTGCGGGCGCTGAAGACGGAACTCGGACGCCTCGTCTCGATTGAAGCGGGAAAAATCCCGTCCGAAGGGCTCGGCGAAGTACAGGAAATGATCGACATCTGCGATTTCGCGGTCGGCCTTTCCCGCCAGCTCTACGGCCTGACCATTGCAACGGAACGTCCGGGGCATCGCATGATGGAAACCTGGCATCCCCTCGGCGTTGTCGGCGTCATTTCCGCCTTCAACTTCCCGGTTGCCGTCTGGTCGTGGAATACGGCGCTTGCCCTCGTGTGCGGCAACGCCGTTGTCTGGAAGCCATCGGAAAAGACACCGCTCACCGCCCTCGCCTGCCAGGCCATCTTCGACCGCGCGGTCGCGCGCTTCGGTGACGTGCCGGCCGGCCTGACCAAGACATTGATGGGCGACCGGACCATCGGCGAAGCCCTGGTCGATCATCCCAAGGTTGCGCTCGTCTCGGCAACCGGCTCGACCCGCATGGGCCGTGAAGTCGGCCCGCGTCTGGCCAAGCGTTTTGCCCGTTCGATCCTTGAGCTCGGCGGCAACAATGCCGGTATCGTCTGCCCGTCAGCCGATCTCGACATGGCGCTGCGCGCTATCGCCTTCGGTGCCATGGGAACGGCCGGTCAGCGCTGCACCACCCTGCGCCGCCTCTTCGTGCACGAAAGCGTCTACGACACGCTCGTTCCACGCCTGAAGAAGGCCTATGAGAGCGTTTCCGTCGGCAGCCCGATCGAGACATCGGCCCTCGTCGGCCCGTTGATCGATAAAGCCGCCTTCGACAACATGCAGAAGGCAGTGCAGGAAGCCGTCGCCCACGGCGGCAAGGTTACCGGCGGCGCCCGCGTGGATACATCGCATCCGAATGCCTACTACGTCCGTCCTGCCCTTATCGAAATGCCGAAGCAGGCCGGTCCGGTGACGGAGGAGACCTTTGCTCCAATCCTCTACGTGATGAAATACAGCGATTTCGACAAGGCGATTGCCGATCACAACGCGGTTGGCGCCGGCCTGTCGTCGTCCATCTTCACCCTCGACCTGCAGGAAGCCGAACGCTTCCTCAGCGCGGATGGATCGGACTGCGGTATTGCCAACGTCAACATCGGCACTTCAGGTGCTGAAATCGGCGGCGCTTTCGGCGGCGAAAAGGAAACGGGCGGCGGCCGCGAATCCGGCTCGGATGCCTGGAAGGCCTATATGCGCCGCGCCACAAACACCGTCAATTACTCCAAGGCATTGCCTTTGGCCCAGGGTGTTTCCTTCGACATCGACTGATCGATATCCCTGACTGCAACAATACAGCCCCCGGACTTTCAGTCCGGGGGCTTCTTATTGTGGAGACAAGACCAAAGCTGCATCTATTCGAATGGAGCCGTCGCCAGCAGCCCGCATGGTTTATTAAAATTTTATACTTTGGATAATCCCATCCATTCATTTGCATAAATACTTCTTACGCTCATTTTATATTTGTTTACTTAAATATCACTCTGACCATTTCAAACCTGTTCAAAACGGCAAATAACTCTCCTCTTAAGTTAGACTTAAGATGACAAACAATAGAGTTATCCAAGAAAAGAATTCAAAGCAGGGAACAAACGTATGTTGACAGTATACAATTGTATCGTCAATCAGCACGATATCAGGCTTGTCTTTCTTGCCGCCGCCATCTGTATCTTTTCTTGCCTGACAGCTGTTGATCTTCTTCGCCACGCCCGCAACTCGGCACATCAGGCCGTTTGGCTGAGCGTTTCCGCGGTTTCCTGCGGCTTCGGCATCTGGGCCACGCATTTCATTGCGATGATGGCGTTTTCACCCGGCCTGCCCAACGGCTATAATGGCCTTCTCACCATACTATCCCTCGTCATAGCCGTGCTCGTCACAGGTCTTGGTGCGCATACCGCAATCACCGCCAGATGGCAGAATGCGGATCTTGCCGGCGGCGCCATTATCGGCGCCGGTATCGCCGCCATGCATTTTACCGGCATGGCTGCCTTTGAGGTTGAAGGCAGAATTGCCTGGGATCCCACTCTTGTCGCGGTGTCCATTGGTACCGGCATTGTCCTTGGCGCTTTCGCCGTCCGCCTGGCGCTGGCCAAAGCGGAGGACAAAACCCGTCATGCAGCAGCCGGCATGCTGACCCTGGCGATTTGCAGCCACCATTTCATTGCCATGGGTGCGGTCGCGATCATTCCGGATTCGTCCATCTCCGTTCCGGCAAATGCACTACCCGCCAGCCTTATTGCCATAACCGTGGCGCTGGTGAGCACCCTTATTCTCGTCGCCAGTTCGATTGCGTTCACGGTCGACGTTCATAACCGCAGAAACAGGCTCGAACTGCAGCGCATGCACAAACTGGTCAACGCAGCAGTGGAAGGATTGGTCATCTGCGACGGAGACATCATTGTAACCGCCAATGAAAGTTTCCTGACATTGGCAACCATGGAGAGCGCCTCCCTTGAAGGCATCTCGCTGGCAACCTTCCTGCCCGATACGCGCCTGCGCTCCAAATTGCTGAGTGATCAGAATGAACTGATCGAGGCCGATCTTGTGGGCGGCGATGGCCAACTCGTCCCTGTGGAACTCATCGCCCACACGATCGACTTCAATGGCAAATGGCATCGCGCTCTTGCGGTCCGCGACCTGCGTTCGCGCAAGGAAGCGGAGGCGCACATCAGCTATCTCGCGCACCATGACGCACTCACCGGGCTGCCCAACCGCCGCAATTTCAATGCCCGTCTCGACCAGTTGATTGCAACTGCGGCAAGCGGCGAAGAAACCTATCTCGCGCTGTTTTGCCTGGACCTTGACCGGTTCAAGGAGGTCAACGACCTGTTCGGCCATGCGGCCGGCGACGATATATTGCAGCGGGTTTCAGGCGCGATCACGCGGCTGCTCGGCAAGGACGACATGCTGGCGCGCCTTGGCGGCGATGAATTCGCCGTTCTCGTCCCCGGGCTCGTCACACCGACGGCGGCCTGCCGCCTGGCTGACAGAATCCTCGAAGCACTGCAGTCGGAAAATTCGAATTCCCCGATCGGCTTCCTGATTTCAACCAGCATCGGCATTGCCATCTTTCCTGTCGACGCGACCGATCGCGAAACCTTGCTGAACCAGGCCGACACGGCCCTTTACCAGGCCAAGGCGGAAGGCCGTAACACCTATCGTTTCTTTGAAGCAAAAATGGGGGCCCAGGCCAGGGAACGGCGCTTGATAGAGCACGACCTGCGCAATGCCCTGCAGCGCAATGAGCTGCGGCTGGTCTATCAGCCGCAGATACGGATGGACACAGGCGCAATCACCGGCTTCGAAGCCCTGATGCGCTGGCACAATCCGCGCCAGGGCGATATTTCCCCTACGGTGTTTATCCCCATCGCCGAAGAGAGCGGTATCATTTTGCAGCTTGGCGAATGGGCGTTGCGGGAAGCCTGCCGCGAAGCGGCCAGCTGGGACAAGCCCCTGTCTGTTGCCGTCAATGTCTCTGCCGTGCAGCTCTACAGCCATGATTTCACCCAGCGCGTACACAGCGCCTTGCTGCACACGGGCCTGCCGGCACACCGGCTTGAGCTCGAGATCACCGAAACCGCACTTATAAAGGATACCAACCGCGCCCTGACCACGTTGCGCCAGTTGAAGACACTCGGCGTGCGTATCGCCATGGACGATTTCGGTACGGGCTACTCCTCGCTGTCGAACGTCCGCGCCTTCCCGTTTGACATGATCAAGATTGACCGCTCCTTCATCAAATCGGTCGACAAGAACGAACAGGCTGCCGCCATCGTCAAGGCGGTGCTCGGCCTTGGCCGGGGTCTGGGCATGCCGGTTCTTGCCGAAGGCATAGAAACCCCGGACGAGCTGGAGTTCCTGATGGGCGAATCATGCAGTGCCGGGCAAGGATTCTATCTGGGCATGCCGGGCCCGATGGAGGGTTTCCGGCATCTCGTCAGCGACGGAACGCAACCGGTGGACAAGAAACTCGTCGCACTCTGACATCGTTCTGGACGCGGCACCGCACAGGGGAGCCGCGTTCCATCGATTGACGCACGGCACCTCTGCGCCCACCTTTTCCCGCGACAAACCATTCAGGCGCGGGACTGCTTTACGCGCTGGAATATTGTCGCCTCATTTTAGAAACATCACGGAAACAAAACGCTACAAACCGGAAATATTGTCGCAATGTTCCCGCTCCATAAAGAGCAAGTAAAATGATTTTGTATTCTCGAATCACAGAAGAATACATTTCTTCTTCCCGCAGGTGGCCGTGAGAAATATTTCGACTTTACCAACAATACTGCTAGCCGGAATGATGCTCTCCACAAGCGCTGACAGTGTATTTGCTGCAGAGCGACCACCGTCACGCAAAGAGCTTTGCGTGAAATTCCAGGCAGAGGTTCATCAAGCAATCATCGAGCATGCCGAGGCTCCCCGGGCGGCCAAGGCAAAATCACTGCAGAAAAAGGCTATCCGCTTTTGTGCAAGCAATCGGCAGGCACAGGGCATACGGACCTTTGCAAAAGCACTGAAAGTACTCGGTGTGCAACCCGCCAATAATTGACGGTTGCATCACAACAGCCCCAACTGAGAGGAAACGGCATTATGAAAAAGTCACTCTACACAGCACTTGGTCTTGCACTTGCCCTTGCATTCTCTGCGCCTGTGCTCGCCACCAGCAGCACCACGGCATCGGCAGCACCGATGAAGAAGCACCATCATATGAAGAAGCATCATCGCCACATGAAGAAGCATCATCGCCATCATCGTCATCATGCAAAGAAGATGTAACAACAGCGGCTTGATTTGAACGACCCTTAAAATGATGCTGGTCAGCGGACGCCGTTGACTGGCATCATTTTGTTTTGACACTTGATCATCTGCATGCTTGACCCGCCTCGGCGGGGATCACTACCGGTTGCGGGTCTGCCGGTTTATCGCAAGGTTCCGGTCCTGAATATCCCGTATCAAGGTATCATTCATCTCGGACAGGGATGACGGGGCGCCCTGCATTCCCGGCGGAACCGGGCTCATGCCCGATGGTTTTGTGCGGATCGTCCTCCCGCTGTTTCCGCGCTCGCCGGCAAGGGAGGCAGGGAATATCCGGCCGGACCCGCCTTGCAAAACATCGCCGATCCATTGTTGCGCACCGCCGGCTATGCGGGCGCTCAATGGGACAATCTGCGCGAGAAGAAACAATCCCGAAAAACAGACCAGCACAAAGGGTGCGATTTCCTTGATGGTTGGAACCGCCCCCTGATCCATCGACACTTTCAAGGCGATCACAACCTCTTTGATGATCAGCAGGAAGAAACTCAAAAACGCATAGAAGAAAATCGGCACGAGCATTGTCTGAATGGCAACGCTCAGCCAGCCGGAAAAGAACCGCGACACGCCCTGAAACAGCAGCAGCACAATGAAACCGGGGGCCAAAGCCAGGACAATCCACAATGCGAGCTTCGAGAACAGCATCAGGAAAACCGCATATCCGACAAACAAGGCTGCCGCGATCCAGACAATGCCGGAATGCAGGGAAGACAATAGCTCGTCTGCCGGCGGCGCTCCCCTGTTGCCCGGGCCGGATTTGGCTGCGGGATCGGCGTCCGGCGGCGCCTGTTTTGCCACCGGAACTGGCGTGACCACACCCGTGGCCGGCGCAGACATCCGCGCCGAAGCCAGCAGCGCTATCTGATAGAAATCATGGAGATCCCGTTCTACCGTCGTTTGCGACATGGCGCCACGCCCGACATTGACGATGTTGTTCATCATGACCGCAGAGATGGCCGTGGGAATGCCCGAGATCACACCATATGCCAAGGTTTGAATTGGTCCCCACCCCGTGGCAATCGAGAAGATGATGGCGATGCGAAACAGGCGGAAGGCGATGTCAATGACGCTGCTTTCGCCCCGGCCCTGCCAAAACCGGAATCCCCAGAATACCAGGTAGAGCACCAGCAGCCCGGACAAGACAGGCGTGAGCTGACCGGCAAAAGCCCCGTATGTGGACGCCGTGAAACTTCTGCCGAGACGATCGATATTGTCCGACATCAGAGCGATGTAATTGGGTGCTTCCGGTAAGGCCATGGTTCAGGTCTCAAACCCGAACAAGGCAGCCAGCGCTTCATTCACCGGCCTGAGCGGCCCGCAGTCGCGTGTCGTTGCAGCAAACGAGAACAATCCGGGGGAACAGGGGGTTTTCAACCTCTGATCGCTCCCGCAGGCGGTACCCGTCATCAGGATGCAGAGCAGCAGGCAGATGGTGCGAAACGTCATGTCTTGTCTCCGGGGCGGCAAAAGGCAGGCAGCCATTTCTGCGGATCATCACCCAGATGACGGCGCAGGGCAGTCAGTTCCTCGATTGTATCGGCGCGGGCGGATAAAACCTTGATCAGGTCATCCATGCCGTTCAGGCGCAGGCGTGCAATGACCGATTCCTGTCCATGCTTGATCAGGAACGACCGGCTTGACGCGTCGGCTGTCCGTATCCACTGGATTTCCCGGGCCGAGAGACCAAAGCCCGTGGTGTGGCTTTGCAGATCGGCATGCGGATTGGGGAAAAAGATGTGCGTTGCACTCTGCTCCATCAGCGTATTGGCAAGCGCAGAGGACGCGATGTCCGATGCACTTTGCGTGCCGAAGCCAACAACGCCGTTGAACTTCCGGATCGTCTTCATCTTATCCTTGATGAAGGCGGCAAAAATATCGTCATCGAGAAGCCGCCAGCCCTCGTCCAGGAAAATCAGCAGCGGGTTGCCGTCGAGCAATTCGTCCAGCCGATGGAAAATATACATCAGCGCCGCACTGCGGATGAGCGGGTCATCGAGCACCTTTGTCATGTCAAATCCCGCAACATCGGACCATGTGAAGTGATCCCTGGGGTTGTTGAACAACCAGCCAAGCTGGTCCGGGCGCAGCCATTTGTCGAAACGGGAGAGAAGATCATCGCCGCCGGCGCGCAGGCGCCCGCGCAGCAGGGAACCGAAGGCGCCCAACGAGCGCATGTCCGGACCTGAGGCAAAGATTTGCGCAATGGCCGAGCGGAGGACGCTTTCCTCCCCGGCGGGCAGCCTTGCGCCATCCGGCCGCCGCACCATGAGCGAAAACAGTTGGAACAGGAACTCGCGGTTGGGTCCCGTGTCAGGCAGGGACAGCGGATTGAAGCCCGAGGGCTCTCCGGGCTCCAGGACGGCATAATTGCCTCCCAGTGCCCGGATGAAGATTTCGGCACCGCGATCCTTGTCGAAGAAAATGCAGCGCGGTTTTGGCGCGATGCGTTGCGACTGCGCCATCAGAAACGAAAGAGCCACCGTCTTGCCGGAGCCGGAGGGGCCGATCATGGTGAAATTTCCAAGATCGCGCACGTGGAAATTGAAGAAATAGGCGGTTTGACTCGTCGTCTCCAGCAATGAAATGGCGCTGCCCCAATGATTGCCGTCGGATTTGCCGCTCGGGAAATTATGCAATGACAGGAACCCGGAAAAGTTCTTCGAGGAGATCATGGCCGAGCGGGCGATATAGGAGAAATTCCCGGGCAATTGCGCCCAGAAGGCCGGTTCGCAATTCAGGTCTTCGCGCAACCAGAGAATGGCCTGATCCGTCAGGGTGGCGCCGACGGCGCGGATGCAGTGATCAAGCTCTGCCTTGTCGTCGCCGAGGCACATGATGGAGAAATGGTGATTGCCGTAAATCGAACGCGCGCCCAGCAATTCATCACGGGCACTGTTGAGCTGGCTGCCCACCACGGAACCGGCTTCATCGGCCATGGCGATCTGCCGGGAGACGCGCTCTATCTGTGCCTGCACCACAGGCTTGTCGACGATCGCGAAGCTTTGGCTGACGATGAACTCATGCGGGACCTTCAGAAGCCCGTCGAGCAGCAGCGGTCCGGTATAGGGTGGATATTCCCGGATGGAAAGCATGGCGCCCAGCCTGCTGTTGTCAGGCGGGGTCGATCCGACGAACTCGATGGCATTGCGGCCGAAGTGCAGCCGTTTCATCGCCAGCGCCCCGTCAAGCGGCATGCGCGGCAACCGCATTTTGACCGGTTCCAGGCCATTCACGATCTGGACGAGGAACTCCAGCGGTTCGGAAAAATAGACCCCCGGTTGCGGCTCGCGAATACCAAGGCATCGCGCGCCGTAATCCTGCAGGACATCCCGGATGTTGAGAACGGCATCCTGCAGTTCGCGCAGATCCTGCGCTTCGCCGGAGGCCCCACCATCATCGGACGCCTTGGCAAACAGACGCCGCGTCGCCTTGTCGATGACGCCGACCTGCCCGCGCAGGGGACGGCGGACGATGGTGACATACATGTCATTGACGAACATGCGCTGCTGCTCGAGTTGCGCCATGTATCGCCGGTTCAATTCATCGGCGAAGGGGTTGTCGAACCTGCCCGCGAGGCCCGGTTGAATGCGGCGGCGTATCATATGGCCATAGACGGCATAGCGGCTGCTGCCGAGGGATCGCAACAGGGTGTTGCGTGCTTCCAGCTTGCCGTTTAGCTGCGCCATATCGGCGGTCTCGAAACAGAAGCCGTCGAGTTTCAGAACACTCAACAGATAGCCATCCCGGGTGCGCAACACCGTGTCATCCACATGGCGTGTATAGGGGATGTGGGCCGCAACGGAGCGCTCGCGCTGGCTCGACGAACCAAACCGCATCTCCCGGCGGACGGGACGGCTGGTCATGGACGGTCACCGGCTGCATAGCTTCTGATGCCCCAGACCGCTTTGGATTGCGGCGGCGCCTTCGACATCTTCACGCGCAGGATGGTGAAAATCTGATCGTCCAGCAGTGTCAGGAAGTAACCAAGGCTGTGGATCGGCAGGACAAGCAAAAGCATGAGCAGGTTCTTCGTTGCCAGGAATGTGCATGCGGTCACGACGATGTTGAACATGGCGAACATGTAGGGAACCCCGAACAGCGTCGGCGCGCGGGTCAGGGCTTTGACCAGAGGCACGAGATCTGGCGCATCATCCGGGATCATCTCAGTGCCCCAATGCGCTCTGGAAGAAGGCGACGATCTGCGTCGACCCGAACACCAGGACAATCCCCATGATCACCGACCCGGCAATGCCCCAGGTGAAGCGCCCGGTCCAGGCGAGAAACCCGCAGCTGATGACGGCCAGGATGGCGATCATTGAGGCAATTGGCCCGGTTAGAATGCCAATGAGGGTCTGCAGGACAGACTGCACCGGCTGCAATCCCGTCTGGGCATGAGCGCCCTGGACCAGAACGCAAAGCGTTATCCAGGCCGCTATCCCGCGGGTGACGATACGCCCGGCGAGCGATGGCGACAGGGCGATTTTGAAAATGAACGAATGAAAAAACACTTTGACTACTCCACGTGAAGAACAAATCCTTGCGTCCATGCGCCGATACTGCCTGCATCGGGTTTGTCCGGCGCTTTCCTGCCTTGATGGGCGGCTTTCCCAGGCACTTTGCGGTCACCGAGTGGCCGCCAGTCATAGACGTCCGAAAGCACGGCCGCGACGTAATGGACCGTCTCGGGATAAAGCGGAATGCCACCGCTTTGCTCCACGGCAAGCTCACCGGCATTGTAGGCGGCGAGGACATAGAGCGGATTGGCATATTTGGTTTGCAGGTGTTTCAGATACCGCACGCCGCCACGGACATTGTCCTCCGGGTCGCAAATATCCACCTCGAACCGGCGTGCGGTTGCCGGCATCAATTGCATCAGGCCGATGGCACCGGCGCTGGAGACGCTATCCATGCGAAAGCCGCTTTCCTGCCGGGCCACAGCGACGGCAAGCGCCACATCGGCATGCTCCTCCCTGGCGATGCGCTGGACCAGCGCCTTGCCATCTTCGGCCGAAGGCACGCGTTTGAACTGGCATACCGCCATATCCGCCGCCGGTTGCGGTGCTGTGGTTCTTTCGCCGGACGCCGTGATCTTGACCGGCGGCATGCCGGGATCGTTGGCTTCAACGGCGCGGGCTGCTTCCGGGACAGTCAGGCCAAGCAGGCAAAGACCGATCAGAACCCGCCTCGGCCGATGAGCTGTGCGGGCAAAACGGCCTGTGTCGACGGCAGCAGGCCTGCTGGATCTGTTTGCCACAAAGCTCATGGGGCACCGCGCGCGCGACGGCCGGAGGCGTTCCACAACATGTTTCCCTGTACGGCAGCGGGGCGCCCGGTCTGCCTGACATAGGGAACGTAAAAAATCTCGGACACGGCGCCGGGCCGCCCCTCTTTACGGCCCAGTTGCACGACAATCGGCAGCGTTGCATGCAGATGATCGATGATTTCCGGTTTTGAAAAACCGCCACTCC